>NZ_VOZT01000026.1:0-30633 GCF_013419625.1 Acinetobacter sp. YH12070
AAACTCTTCAGTTTAAAATCAATAGTACATATAGTGTACCAATCTTGGCTCATCAATTACTGACAAAAATTTGCTCAAATAAACTTCGAGTAATTTCTACCATCAATCAATGAAAATAATTTCGATCGATCAATCAGTAAAAATCCACACAAGTTGTTCTTCATAATCTCTTAATGATCTTCTTGTTGGTTCGTCACCAGCAAGCTAGGTCGGCTATATTACTCTTTATTTCTAAAGAGTCAACCGGTAATTCAAATTATTTTTAAACTTATCAAATAAAACCCAACTTAATCAATTCAACCAAGTCATTGTTTTATCAGAAGTTTTAATCTTCATCACCGCCGATGGATGTGCATTCTACAGCATTTCTGATGTGTTGCAACACCCTTTTCCATTTATTTTTAGTTTTTCATTACGTTTGTTTATTTATTCTACTAAATCAGTATTTTTTACTTAAAAAAGAGTTTTTAGTGTACAGAAAGCATGCAATACGCCATAGGCACCCATAAGATAAACATTAAAACTGGCATAACACCGTGCACTTCTTCAGGCTTTCTATACAACCACTGAATAAATGGAATGACGATACCAAATAATGTCGCCATTAATAGCACATCAACGAATCCACCTTTCAGCAGTAGCCACAGCAATACTGGCACACTCATCACCAAGCCAATTATCAATAAAACACAGTTTATGTGCGTTTTATTCATGCTTTGGTACGGCATCAACTCCAAAAAGGTAAAGACTGGGATTTTGCGACGTGGGGGGTGCCGATGAATCAATTTGACTTGGCGATGACCAATCTTGCCTTTAGCAGTGTGGTACTTTTGGGCATTCGCGCTTTAGGGATTTTTCCATCAAAACAAGAGACTGAAAGCTTTTTGCACTTTTGGCGTTATGTGGGTTGGTTGATGGGTATTGATGACAAATGGTTAATTGAAAAAGAATCTGATGGTTGGAAACTGTTGTATTGGATGCAATTTGTACATCCTCAATCTGATGCAAGCAGTATGGCTCTCGGCGCCAGTCTCTCTAAAGAACCTTTTGAACGACAGTACAAATACCTCCGAGCACTTCAGCAAAAACTGGCTTATCGACAACATCTGGAGCTGACACAATTTTTTATTGGCAAAAAACGTATGCACAAATTAGGACTCAAACCCCAGTCCGCCGCATGGTTTGCCTATTATTTATTGGCTAGAAATCTCGTCCTGTATTCAGGCGCTAAGCATGTTCCGAGTTTAAATCAAAAATTACAGCAAAAAGGCCGTGCGATTCAAAAACTCGGTTTAGCACTGTATCAAAGTAAGGCCAAACAACTGGCGAGTATGCACCAATAAAAAAAGCAGAGCGATCGCTCTGCTTTTTGGATGACAAATATCAAGATTTAGAATTTCATCGAAATGCGTGCCCAATAATTGCGACCAATATTATTAAACTGTTGATCGGTCGCTAAACCTGTCCCTGCATCACCCAGTTTATTCAGATGTTCGGTATAGGTTTTATTCAGGAGATTATCTACACCCACAGATACATCTACACCCTCATCAATATGATAAGTACCATTTAGAGACAGTGTGCCAAAACCTGCACTTTCTTTCAGGTCATAACCCACGATATTGCCTTGGTGCGCACTGATACGATTTTGCCCATCAACCACACGCCAGAATGCTCCCAAAGTATAATTATCTTGGATATAACGTAAGTTGATACGTGCTTCTAACGGTGAGATTTGTGGTAATGGCTTGCCATCTGTGGTGTTTTTACCCCACGCATACATTGCGCTGACATCGGCTTGAATATGATCGCTAAATTGATAGCCAATCCCTGCTTCAGCTCCCGCAATGGTTGCATCGATATTTCGACTATGCGCTTCCATACCCTTCATCATTCCTGTTCCAGGCTTATAACTCGTTAAAATATAATCATTCACCAAACCAGCATAAGCCGACACCCAAGAATTCAAAGCACCATGTTGATGTTGATAGCCCATATCTAACTGAAGCGTTTTTTCCGTATCAATATGATTGAATGTATTGATATCACCATTTCCTGATTTTGGGCTAAATAATTCCCAATAATCTGGCATACGTTCTACATAGCCTAAACCAATATAGGTTTTACCATCATCATGTTCAGGATGTGTATTTTCAAAACGGATAAAGCCACTTGTTAAGGTTTTATCCAATTTACGGTTATAACCTTGATCAATTGAATCTTGTCGTTCATCTTTCACATCGACTTGATCAAACCGAACACCTGAAACCAAACTGTTTTGATCATCAAAATGATAGGTTAATTCACCAAAACCACCATAAGACTGATATTTCATGTCTGTCATACGTGGCTGGTCTTGATAAACAATATGATTTTTTGAATCTGTTTTACGAATACTATGTTGGTTATTTTGGCTGTCGATACCCGTAATAAATTGAAGACTATCCCATTCATGGGTTACGGCCATACGAGCGTTTAATGTTTTACGAGCAACATTAGTCGCCATTTTCATCATTGGTTCAGGACGTAAACTATAGTTATCCATGACATGATCATTAAAGCTATAGTTGACCTGTGCTTCGATTTTTTTAATCACCTCAGTGACATTCTTTTTCTCGACTCGAAGCCCCAAGCTTTCGCGGGCAAATTGTGAACCATCCATCATTCGGCCCGCGTACACCGCCTCACCATCGGCTTTACCTCCAGTAAGTTCTACCCATGTATCTTCGTTTGGCGTCCAACCGAGTGCCAAATCTGTATTCCAACGCTCCCAGTCTGACGGCACAGTATTACCATCTCCATCTTGGTAGCTGTCTGCAACAGAACGGCTAGCATTTAAACGGACATATTTATGCTCATCCCCCATGGCCGCCTCGACATTATGATCTAAACGACCATAAGAGCCGATCATCACACTGACTTGACCACGGTAGTTTTTATCAGCATCGAATTGTTCAGGTTTGCGTTCAAATAAGACTGTTGCAGCAGAACCTGTATTGGCATATTGAACCGTTTGAGGTCCTTTAATCACTGAAATACGATCATAGCTTTCAGGTGAAATATAAGACGTCGGCGAATCCATACGACTTGGACACGCCCCTAGATTTTCTGTGCCATCGGTTAAAATTTTAATGCGTGAACCAAACATGCCACGGAAGGTGACATCGCCATTGGTTCCTGCGCCACTTTTCACTGCACTAAAACCTACAATACTTTTTAAATAATCGGCCCCATCACTGGCAGGTATCGGTTGAATCGGCTGTTTGGGATTGGCACGAACAATCAGGCCATTGGCATCATTCCCCTGATGTGATGTCACCACAATCGGTGCCAAAGTCTGTACGGCATTGGTTTCCGTCATCTCTACGGACATCTCGTCAGCCATCACAGAAGTTGAATAGCAGGCAACACAAATTGCAGCCGCAAGAGGCTGTAGAAAAAATTTAGGCTGAGCCATGTTTATCTCACAAAATACATAAATAAAGGCGTACCTGAGTCCTCAACGACCCAAGTTAAAAAAAACGTCGGATTTATGCAGCGAGTGGTGGGGCTCGACCTTGCGGAAGTAAAAAGAGTTGTTGAAGAACAAACCAGACATGCTTGAAAGCTTTTTGAAAAGCAATTAAACGAACTTGAATTCGATCAAGCACTTCTTTCACATCTAGTTCAGGGGGCAAAACCAAATTGCCATAGACCGTACAATACTGACATTGATGACTGGCATCATGTTCATGGGCAGTATGATCGACTTGAACCTGCTCTGCGTGAGCGGAAGATGAATGGTGTGAATGTGCGGTATGTTCAGCATGAACATTGGGAAGTAAAAGTGCACGCGTAATGGTTTCGCAGACCGGAGCAACTTGATATTGCTTGAGCAACAATGGCTGTAAAAAAACAGCAATCTGCAAAAAAACGGCTGCAAAGGACAGCAGCACTCCACTACGAAACAATACAGGCAAACCCTAACATTTGTCTGCCCCAAGTATAACAAAGCCCAATCAAAATTGGGCTTGTCTTAGGTATTTTTTAACCGCGATCAATTAACGTTTAACTGCGACTTTATCTTTTTGGCGTTGGCGAACCAATTTTTCCACTTTGTCACGTGCACGTTGACGTTTCAAAGGTGAAAGATAGTCGACGAACAACTTACCATTTAAGTGATCCATTTCATGTTGGATACAAACTGCGAGAAGTCCGTCCGCTTCCACTTCAAATGATTGACCTTCAAGGTTAATTGCCTGAATTTTTACACGTGACGGGCGCTCAACTTTATCGTATATTTGAGGCACTGATAAACAGCCTTCTTCATAGGGCTGCGTCTCTTGCGTCAATGGCGTAATTTTGGGGTTAATAAACACCATGGGTTGATCTTTTTCTTCAGATAAATCCATGACTATCAGCTGAATATGGTGATCTACCTGTGTTGCTGCCAGGCCAATTCCCGGTGCTTCATACATAGTTTCAAACATGTCGGCTGCTAACTGACGAATTTCATCAGTAACTTCTTCGACTGGTTTTGCAATGGTACGAAGACGGGGATCGGGGAAACTTAAAATAGGTAATAAGGCCATACGACGTCCTCACTTATGCCATTGATCAAAAAACAAAATGAAGGAATGCTTCATCAAAAAATTGTGTGTAATATCGTTATTATAACGCAGTTGCATACATAATTTTAGGAATTATGATAATGAAAAAGGTTTTGAAGGGCATGCCAACTTTTAGTGCCTTGGGGTTTAAAAAACAATTATTGGCACTTACAGTCTGTGTAAGTGTGGGGATGGGAATGGTCAGTGTTGCAGAAGCTGCCCCTGCTCGTAACATCAATCCACCATCATTGAAGGCAGGTGCGCCTCAAGTTTATGTGGTGAAAAAAGGTGATACGTTATGGGATATTTCCAAGCGTTTCTTAAAAAATCCTGTGCGCTGGCCTGAAATCTGGGCGAGCAATAAACACGTGAAAAATCCGCACTGGATTTTCCCAGGTGACCGCCTATTAATGTGTACTTACAATGGCCGCCCAATCATCGGTAAGGATGAAGGTGATGGCTGTGAAGGCATTATTCGTCGCTATACCGGTGGCACTAAACTTCAACCACAAGTTCGTGTTGAATCCCTCAACAGTGCGATTCCGGTTATTCCATTGGAATATATTAAGCAATGGCTTGAGCGCAGCATGATTGTTGCCGCTGATTCTGTTGAAGGCACACCTTACATTTTAGGTACAGCTGATCAACGTGTATTGGCAGCCAAAGGCCAAACAGTTTATGCACGCGGCCAAGGCATGCAAGTCGGTCAACGATATGCTGTTTACCGTGAAGGCGAACCGTACATCTTTACCGATGCAAACGGCAAAAAATACAACGCAGGTTTAGAACTGACTCAAGTCGCTTCAGGTGTTGCCGTTCGTGGTGAAAATGACATTACCACTTTAGAACTGACCGATACTTATAATGCCGAAGTTCGTCGTGGCGATCGTGTTCTTCCTGAATATGACCCAATGCTGCCAACACTGTTCTATCCAACCAATGCTGAAAATGTCACTGCTGGCGGTAGTATTGTTCGTGTCATGGGCTCGATTGGTACTGCAGCGGTTCACAGTGTTGTGACGATCGACCGTGGTAGCTTGCAAGGCGTTCAATCTGGTCAAGTCTTTAGCGTGAACCAAAAAGGTGAAATCGTGACTGATCCGAAAACCAAAGAACGTGTTCAACTTCCAGGACAACGTATTGGCAACATCATGGTATTCAAAACGTTTGATAACTTAAGCTATGCTTATGTACTTGAGAGCGAATTACCAATCAAAGTGGGTGCAACGATTCAGCCACCACTGATGGATGACTAAGACCAAATCCATAAAAATGAGGCTGTATTCAGCCTCATTTTTTATTATCCAACAACGATATCACTAATAATTTTAACCCATAAAAAGAAGACATATTCAAAGGTCTCATTATGCTCAACTCATTGACTGACTTGCATTTAGATTACATTCGCCTGTGGTTTGTGGTGCAACACTCACTTCGTAGTTTCTATAAAATTCAGCAGCACTATCCTGCCCTACACTACGCCCTTAAGCCTAATCAAATCACCACATGGCAAAAATTAGGACTGCATAAAAATCATTTAAAGCGCTTTGAGGAATTTCACAGCCCAAGTGGACAGCTTAGCTTTGAAAAATGTCTCAAGGATATTGAACAATACAGTGACTTTGTACTGATTCCTGAAGACCTAAACTATCCACAACAGCTTTTACCTTATAGCGACAAGCCGCCGATTCTATTTGGGCAAGGTAATACCCAAGCCTTGATGCAACCCCAAATTGCGATTGTTGGTAGCCGCAAACCCAGTCCCCAAGGTCGACAAATTGCCTATGATTTTGCTTATTATCTGAGTGAGCAAGGGTTCTATATTAATAGCGGTTTAGCACAAGGAATTGATGAAGCGGCACATCGCGCTGCCATACAACACCACAGAACCATTGCCGTGATGGGTACAGGTTTAGATCAAACTTATCCGACCGCACATCAGCGTTTAAGACAAGAGATCATCCAACATGGTGGGACCGTAATCAGTGAGTTTCTTCCACACACTCCACCCCTGCAACACCATTTTCCACATCGAAATCGTATCGTCAGTGGGCTCAGCCTTGGTGTCATCGTGGCGGAGGCGGCATTAAAAAGTGGTTCACTTATCACAGCTCAACGCGCTGCCGAACAAGGCAAATCTATTTTTGCCATCCCAGGCCATATTTATAGTGAGTCACATCAAGGTTGCCATCAACTCATACGCGAAGGTGCAATTTTGATTGATCATCCACAACAGGTCATTGAAGACTTGGCATTGGCTACACAATGGCAATCGCAGGCTGCCGAAACCTTAACAAACACCGAAATAGCGACACCCAAAACAGCAACACCGGACACCCCTCCACCCGAACCTATCCCAGAACATTTAATTGCGCTGTATCGGCAGCTTGATTGGGTCGGCCAAAGCCTTGATCAATTGTCCATTCAACTCAAAATTGATACCGCGACATTGACCAGTCAACTGATGGAATTAGAGTTAATGGGCTATGCCACACAACAAGCCGGACACTACTTACGTTGTCGAATGGGTAAATTAGGTTCACAATAGTCCTTTGTCGAATCAGATAAGGTCTATAGAAATGATTACCACCTCTGTTGCAGAAGCAGCTTCCTGTCTTAAAAAAGGTCAGGTTCTCGCATATCCTACAGAGGCTGTTTGGGGATTGGGCTGTGATCCCTACAATGAGCAAGCCTTTCTCGAAATTTTGCACTTAAAACAACGTCCCATTGAAAAAGGTGTGATTTTATTGGCGGCCAATGTCGCTCAAGTTGAACACCTGCTCCAAGGCTTAACAGAAGATATGCGTCAACAGGTCATTGCGACATGGACCAACCGTAAACCCAATGAACGTGCAACTACATGGTTATTACCGGCTGGCGACCATATTCCAACATGGATTAAAGGCAATCATCCAAAAGTCGCAGTCCGTGTGACTACCCACTCTTTATGTGTGGCTTTATGCCAAGCTTTTAATGGCTTTATTGTGTCTACTAGTGCCAATCCTGCAGGATTAACCCCTGCACGGTCCTTACAAGAAGCCAATCAGTATTTTGCCAATGAACTAAATTACTTAAATGGTGATCTCGGCCTAAGCCAAGAACCAAGCAAAATTATTGATGCTGAAACAGGTGAAATCATCCGCGCATAAGCTCGGATGCCTGTCTATACCTGCCTTTTAGAAAATACAAACAAAAAAAAGCTCAGCCATATAGGGATGGCTGAGCATAAAAAAGGATGTGTATAAAATCACATCCAGAGGGTCTTGCAATCTCTGGGTAAATATCAAGTAATTATTAAGAATTACTTCATCATTTACGATGAAAGTATTATGTAATATTTTTTTAAATTTAACAAATATATTTTTTATATAAATAAAACTACTGATAAGCACTTTATTTGTGATTTTATAACCACTTAGTCAAAATATGTATCTATTTTTGATTGATTTTTAAGACGAGAATTTGTTTTTTTAATTCAGTTTTACACTCAAAAAACCATTTTCAAAAGATTTGCTCTATAAAAAATAAGTTTGTTTATTTTTTAATCAAATATTCTCATAAATTTTCAATTTTTTACTAGCTTTACTTACGCTGTGCCAAGATCACCCCAGTAATCGCCATCACTGTGCCGACGGTATGATAAATCATCCACTGCTCAGCCAACCAGAAATAGGCAATAATCGCGGTAAATACGGGCATCAAATTCATAAAAATACTGGTGCGATTCGGGCCGAGATGTTGTACAGCCAACATCCATACCAACGGTGCAATCACTGATGGAAAAATTGCCGCATAAAATACACTTGGCGCATTGGCAGGATTAATCGCGTCTATGCCTAAATACAATACGAATGGCAAGTGATATAAAACGGCAAAGAAAATTTGTACATATAAGCTCAACAGTAGCGGAAGTTTCAATTGCCATTTTTTTAAAAACACCCCATAAAAGGCATAAAAGAACACTGCGAAGATCATGAGGATATCGCCGAAATGTCCGCCCATATTCAGTAATTGACTGAAATCTCCTTGCGCAATGACAAACAATAGCCCCGTAAATGAAATCGCACAGCCCAAGATGGCATAGCGATTAGGCACATCTTTCAGTATGAAAAATGCAACGGCAATCGTAAAAACAGGGATAAAGGCATTGATGATGCCCATATTGGTCGCCGTCGTATAATGCGCAGCGGTATAGCCCAAGCCTTGATATAACACCATGCCAAAAGCACTCAGCACAGCCAATTGCTGCCAATGCTGCTTGATCAGCTGTCTTTGCTGCCAAACGGTTTTGAGCATAAAGGGGGTTAGGATCAAAAATGCAATAAACCATCGATAAAAACTGATACTGACTGGTGAAATATAATCAGTTACATAGCGGGTGACGGTAATATTTAACGACCATATAAATACTGCGATCAGAGGCAAACAAATTGCAAATTTCGCCCAACGCGCTTGAAGCAACATGTCTGACTCCTCAATATATCGTGCAAAGATTGGTCTAGGTATTTTGAGTGATGTCTGTTTTAATTGAAATACATGATTTCAGACATTTATATTGTAGTTCAGACATCGACACCTAGGCATATATGACATCAGCACCGATTGAACAACAAATCGAGCTTTTTGAAGCGCACTACACCACATTAGATGCTGTCTATCCGCACAGTTGTCTTTGGGGTGATTTTAATTTTTGTCTCGATGGTATTTTCGAATATGAGATACAAGGGCAACACCATCTCTCACCTGCCAGTTATGGGGTGTGGATTCCCCCGCATACAGAACATTGCTCGGTAGCGATTGATGAGCAACCTATTCATTATGTGGCAATCCGTCTAGCACCTGATCTCTGCATAGATTTCCCCAAGCAGACTGAAGTATTTAGCATCCAGCCTTTCTTTCGTTTATTGGCGCAAGAAATTTTGGCCTTTCCTACAGAGCAACATACCACACCACCCTATCGACACCTGCTACAGGTCTTATTCGACCAGTTAAAAACAGCACCCAAACATCAACATTATTTACCGCAAAGCCATGATGCGGTGTTAAAGCCGATCTTGGTGCAGCTTGCAGATGTAGATCATTTTAGCTTGAGCCTACAGCGATGCTTAGCCAATGTGGGTTTGAGTGAGCGTCAGTTACTACGGCTGAGTCAGCACGAACTACAAATGAGCCTTTCTGAATGGCGAAACCGTGCCAAAATTATTTATGCCATTCAACAACTCCGCGCTGGTCAGTCTATTAAAGCTCTCAGCTATGAATTGGGTTATCAACACAGCTCAAGCTTTATTGAGTTTTTTAAACGCTATACAGGAAAAACCCCAAACCAACACCGTGCCACTAGTTAAATGCCAAGCACTCAAGCAAGCATCAGCTCGAATTCTGCAAACTACTACAAAAATTATGCGAAAAGCCTATCGATAAAAGCTTGCTGTTCACCAGATTTCCCTTTAAAACAAGGATGAAAGGCACAACTTTAATTAGGAACGAATATGTCAGCTTCAGTTTACGATATCCCGGTAAAAACCATCCAAGGTGATGACACCACACTCAATCAATACCAAGGCAAGGTTTTATTATTGGTCAATGTAGCCTCTAAATGTGGGCTAACACCACAATACGAAGGCCTAGAGATACTCTATACAGAGAAGAAATCACAAGGTTTTGAAGTCTTAGGTTTTCCTGCCAATAACTTTTTAGAACAAGAACCTGGTTCTGAAGCTGAAATTCAAGAATTTTGCTCGATCAACTACAAGGTCGATTTCCCACTTTTTGCAAAAATATCTGTTGCAGGCGCGGATAAACACCCACTTTATCAAACCTTAACCCAAGCCATTCCTGAACGCATTGGTGAAGGCCCTTGGTGGGATGATTTAGTCGAATACGGATTAACACCAAACCCAAAGCCTGAAGTTTTATGGAATTTTGAAAAATTCCTCGTGAATAAACAAGGCGAAGTTGTGGCTCGATTTGCACCTGACATCAAGGCAGATGATGCTCGTATTGTCGATGCCATTAACGCTGAATTAGCCAAATAATTCGACAATATCTCAATCTCTCAGTTAAGATTATTGTGATTTTAACTGAGATTAATCATTTTAAATTATCACAATAATATTTAATAATTATCACATATTGATAATTTACACATTTCACCCATTGTTTTAATATTTCATATACACATTGTTCAAAGCTTCCCTGTAAATACTCATTATGATGAGTCTTATCAATTCACATCCAGCAGTAAACAGGTGAACTTAAAATACATTAATGAAAGCTATCGTTTTATCTATTTTTTGACAGCACGTGTATCTGCGCTAACAATAGATGCACGGCAAAATACTCAAAAGGCGAAAACCCAACAGCACACTAAACAATACACACGGGGTAAAAACCAAAGCCAGAACAAGAAAAAAGCGGTAAATCCATCACATACCTGGCGTTCTGGACGAAAAGTATCTTCTGAATACCGTGGTCATCGCTACAAAGGTGACCACAACAAATATAAAAAATTGTCTAAATCAGGCAAAAACCAACAATGGATTAAAGTGAATAGTGACTACATTTTAATGAATGCTGTCAGCCACGCCATGATCAAAATCATTGCGGGTTAAACCCACCAAAACATCAAAAGAGGGCAAATGCCCTCTTTTTTTTTGTTCAAGCGATTATTTTGTTATTGCTTTGCAACAATCTATTTTTAATCCACATTCTGCCCCTATATTCAAAGCATAGACTTAACACATAGTGATGATTGAATGAAAAAGCTTGTGCAGAATGCCCTTCTCCCTTTTGCCATTTTTAGTGGTGTTTTGGTGCTGATTGGCTGTGAACCTGCCACAGCACCGCAACAGGAACAAGAAATCGCAGCAGAAAATGATCGCCCTGCAACAACATCAACAAACGAAGATCAATCTGCGACACAAAGTCAGGCGACCGATCAAAGCCAATTAAAAAGCGGCAATATGTTTTATATCGTTCGCGATGTGGCGGATATGCAACTTAAAGCCGGCAATTATGTTGAACAACTCAAACAAACGCAGGTCGATTTAGAAGCCGCAGTCAGCAACCAAGATCATCTCCAATTGCAAAAAGCGGCAACCCAGCTGCAACAGCAGCTCAAAGGTTTCAATCAAGCTTTGAATGATTTAAATCTAAAAAGCACTGAAATTAATGATATTCGCAGCAATCTACAGGCAGCAAATCAGCAAGTATTGGCCTCACCTTTTCTCAATGGACAAGTCGATTTAAGCAAAGTTGATTTTCAGAAAATCCAAAATCAAATGGGAAATATTCAAGCGGAAATGCTGAAATTGGCAGGTATGTTGATCCAAGACCAAGCAGCTAAAAGCTCATCTAATGCAACCACTAAAACTGAATAAGTAGCGAAATTTAGTATTTCCATTGCATTCCACCTGTTGTAAATCAAAAAAGCGTTAGACCTTGAGCTAACGCTTTTTTCTTACAGTTCCGCTATAGAACACGACTGTTTTTCCTTTTAGATTAATGCTGAATAATAAAGCCAATGATGGAACAGTTATGTCAAACGCTGTGATTTATAACATTACACCCATTACCTTTCGTTTAGATTTAAAAGATCCTTTCTTATTTACTGCTCATCATATTGATCATTTTCCTGCTGCAAATGCAGACATGGGGCCAAAAACAGCCGCAGAGAATGATGAATTCAATATGTACTATGGCGATGTGGTTCCAGGTTTCCCAGAGCATCCACACACTGGCTTTGAAACCATTACCTTGGTTGAACAAGGCTATGTCGATCACTTTGACTCATTAGGCAATGGCGGACGCTATGCTGCGGGTGATGTGCAATGGCTGTCTACAGGCAATGGCGTTGAACACTGTGAAATGTTCCCCCTACTGCATGAAGATAAAGCCAATCCTTTTGAACTTTTCCAAATTTGGTTTAATTCATCAGCTGAACAGAAAACCCATGATGCTGACTATAAAATGTTTTGGCGTGAAGAGATTCCTCACGTCTTTGAAACGGATAATGAAGGAAAAAAATCGGATATTCGCGTGATTTCAGGGCAGTTCAAATCCACTGATGCTATTTCCCGACCGCCACACTCATGGGCGGCTGCCGCAGAAAATAAGGTCAACATTTATTTAATCACCATGCAAGCAGGTGCAGAGTTGGTGATTCCCGCAACAACAAGTAGCTCCAACCGTTTTGCTTATTTCTATCAAGGCAATACATTAGAAATAGAAGGTCAAACCATTCAGATGAAGCATTTGGTTGAACTCCAATCAGATGCCGACGTCCATCTCAAAGCAGGTGGATTAGAAGCACGGATTCTGTGGTTAGAAGGTGAACCAATTAATGAACCCGTGGCGATGCGCGGTCCATTTGTGCTCAATACCACGGAAGAACTCGATGCGGCTTTTAAACGCTATCGTGAAACCCATTTTGGAGATTGGCCTTGGCCAACACCCGCACCGGTCTTCAAACGTGATCAGGCTCGATTTGCCAGTTATGAAGGCGGTAAACGTGTAGAGCACCCAGAGCAGGAAAACTCACAAGCGTCTTAAAGTTCAATTAGTTGGATTGAGCAAATTCAAAGGTATTACAGTTTTTATCTTGTCCAAGTGCGCGCTGAACATCTTGTTTAAAGCGTGCTTGGGCAAAGGTATATTGCTTCGGTAAAAATAAGGTAATACGTGTCGTCTGTGGATCTAAACTTTCGACCAACATTTTTTGCAAATACGCCCCATGCTCAGTTCGTGCCATCAATGTCCCCTGCTCCAAATGCTCTTCTAAACGATTATCGGTATAGACGTATCGATTGTTCGCGGTAAACGCAACACAGTGATTATAGGCTTGTCGCAGATTTCGAAAGGCGGTCATATATGGGATTTTAAGCTCCGTACTGATGCCATTATCAACCGATTCAGCGACAAGTGCAGCTTCAGTGGGAAGATTGGGTGTCGTGACGTATTGGCTTTGACATGCAACGAGCAAACTACAACAAAGACACAGTGATAAACTGTTGAAAAATTTGTGCATACGGACCTTTGCAACTTGTTCTTATTTATTTTGCAGAGATTGTAGCAAAACTAGGTTGCTGATTTAATACTCTACTATTCATTCCGTGCTTTCATTGCAAATACTATGCAGCTGATTATTTTTACAGGCGTTCAAGCCTCTGGCAAATCAACCTTTTACATGTTGAATTTATATCATAGCCATTTACGTATTAATTTGGATATGTTGAAAACCCGACATCGGGAAAATATGATCTTTGAAGCAGGTTTGGCATCCAAAACGAAAATGGTGATTGATAATACCAACCCAGATCGGGAAGCTCGTGCTCGCTATATCCAACGTGCAATTGATGCAGGTTTTGAGGTGATTGCTTATTATTTTGAAACAGATTTGGACAGTACCTTAAAGCGCAACAGTTTTCGTGAAGGCAAAGCCCATATTCCAGAAGTTGGCGTGCGTGCTACTTATCACAAGCTTCAAGTTCCATCACAGGATGAAGGCTTTGATCAAATTTTTAAAATTAAAATTATCAGTCACGGCGAGTTTTCAATTTTACCCATGCATGAATAACGAGCATTAACCTGCTTTTTGGCTATCTTGCCATTTTTTAAAAGCCGATTGCATCGCTTGACGCTCATAAGGTTTCACTAAACGACTTTCTAATGAAGCAAAATCACCTTTATAGGCAGCAGCAACCATCGATTTAGCCAGCTCTTGAATACTCACACGCCCACGGTGTTCATATTGTTGAACTTCTTCATGGGTGAGTTCAACATCCCAACATGACACGACAGAACTGAGATCAACCGCAATGCTCAAGTAATACTGATCAAAGTCGTGATAAAGTTCCCAAAAATGCGGCTCATAGGCAATAAGGTTCATGGTGCAATGCTAGCTGATTGAATTTAATCACTATAAAGATTGTATTGAATAAAATATATTCAACTTTAGATTGATCAGTTTTTGAAAGAATTTAGGGATAAAAAAACCACCCTTTCGAGTAGTTTTTTATCTACATATGAACCTTTATTTCAATGCGATGGTGGCTTTGCTGCAATTACCGCCTTGTGCAAATGCATATTCGCTAACGGCCTTTTTTCCTGTTTGCTCATCAACCAGTTTTAAATTTGCCCCACCTACAAATGCGCCCATTTTAATAAATTGCTGAACAAAATATTGTTTACCTGCTTCAGTTTCAATATCCAAATGGTTAGGTGAAAATTCTGATTCAGTCGAAATTGTATGTTTTTGATTACCCACTACTTCTTTATAAAAAAATACTCCACGAGAGGTTTCACCTAAACATTCCCCATCTACCCATACATCTTTCTTTAAGGCAGCGCCTTTCACAGAAGCTGAGCGATATACATAAATTCCTGCATTGCCTTCTTGTGGAGCATTTAGTTGTTTTACTGCTGCTGAAGCATTTTGATCTGCTTTAGGTACGGATGCACACCCAACAAATCCCAAAGATAATAGTAATGTGAAAAAGATTTTATTAGACATCATTAATTCCATTGATATATTTTTAAGCATATGAAAAATAACAATTAATCAAAATATAATCAAATTTATTTATTATTTAGCCATAAAAAAAAACCACCCTTTCGGGTGGCTCTTTCAATCTCAAACAGCGTCTTATTGAGCGCGGTTTTTGATTTTGCGGATGGTTTCCAACTGAGCTGCAGTTTCTGCAAGAGCAGCCAAAGCAGCAGCTGAGTCCAAGTCGCTCTTTTGATTTGCTAACAATTGTTCAGCTTGTTTACGAGCTTCAATAATTGCTGCTTCATCAAGGTTGTCAGCACGTACTGCAGTATCTGCAAGTACAGTAACAACGTGCGGTTGAACTTCTAGTACACCACCTGATACATAGATTAATTCTTCTGTACCATTTTCAAGCAGAACGCGGATTGCGCCCGGCTTGAGCAAAGTTACTAGTGGTGCATGGCCAGGCATAATACCCAACTCACCACCAGCACCTTTAGCAATTAGCATAGTTACAGTGCCAGAGTACAAAGACTCTTTAACACTTACAACGTCACATTGCATAGTTGACATGAGAATCTCCTAAATTAGGTAACTAATTAAAGTTTCTCAGCTTTAGCAATAACTTCGTCAATACCACCAACCATGTAGAACGCTTGTTCTGGAATGTGGTCGTATTCACCAGCTAGAAGACCTTTAAAGCCACGAATTGTTTCTTTAAGCGGTACAAGTTTACCAGGAGCACCAGTAAACACTTCAGCTACGTGGAACGGTTGAGAGAAGAAACGTTGGATCTTACGTGCACGATATACAGTAAGTTTGTCTTCTTCTGCCAATTCGTCCATACCAAGAATTGCGATAATGTCTTTCAATTCTTTGTAACGTTGAAGAACGTTTTGAACTGAACGAGCGATTTCGTAATGCTCAGTACCCACCACAAGTGGATCTAACTGACGTGAAGTAGAGTCAAGTGGATCGATCGCTGGGTAAATACCAGAAGATGCGATGTCACGGCTCAATACAACAGTCGCGTCCAAGTGAGCGAAGGTAGTCGCAGGCGATGGATCTGTTAAGTCATCGGCAGGTACGTATACCGCTTGGATTGACGTAATAGAACCAGACTTAGTAGACGTAATACGTTCTTGAAGAACACCCATCTCTTCTGCAAGAGTCGGTTGGTAACCTACTGCAGATGGCATACGACCTAGAAGTGCTGATACTTCAGTACCCGCTAGTGTATAACGATAGATGTTGTCGACGAACAATAGAACGTCACGGCCTTTACCGTTTTCGTCTTTTTCGTCACGGAAGTACTCAGCCATAGTCAAACCAGTCAACGCTACGCGTAAACGGTTACCTGGTGGCTCATTCATCTGACCGTAGACCATTGCTACTTTGTCTAGAACGTTAGAGTCTTTCATTTCGTGATAGAAGTCGTTACCTTCACGAGTACGTTCACCAACACCAGCAAACACAGATAAACCTGAGTGAGCTTTCGCGATGTTGTTGATCAACTCCATCATGTTTACAGTTTTACCAACACCGGCACCACCGAACAGACCAACTTTACCACCTTTAGCGAACGGGCAAAGTAAGTCAATGACTTTAATACCAGTTTCTAAAAGGTCAGTAGAAGCCGCTTGTTCTGCATAAGAAGGCGCTTGACGGTGAATTGGTAAACGAGCTTCAGTACCAACAGGACCAGCTTCGTCGATAGGGCGACCAAGAACGTCCATGATACGACCTAAACATGCAGTACCTACAGGTACAGAGATAGGCGCGCCAGTGTTAGTTACAGTAAGACCACGCTTAAGGCCTTCAGTAGAACCCATTGCAATAGTACGAACTACGCCATCACCAAGTTGCTGCTGAACTTCTAATGTAGTTTCAGTACCATCAACATGGAGAGCGTCATAGATCTTAGGAACGCTGTTACGTTCAAACTCGACGTCGATAACCGCGCCGATGATCTGAATGATACGACCGCTACTCATTGCTGTCTCCTCAATTCAAACTAATAATGTTAAACGGCAGCGGCACCACCAACGATCTCAGAGATTTCCTGAGTAATCGCGGCTTGACGCAGCTTGTTATAAATAAGTTGTAGGCTCTTGATCAATTCACCCGCGTTATCAGTTGCAGCTTTCATTGCAACCATACGAGCAGACTGTTCACATGCGATGTTTTCAATCACACCTTGATAAACCATAGACTCAATGTAACGAACCAATAAACCATTTAAAAGCTCTTCAGCTTCTGGTTCATAGATATAGTCCCAACCATATTGACGGTTTAGACCTTCGCTTTCCTCAGCAGCTGCTAAAGGAACAAGCTGTTCGATTTTTTGGTTTTGAGTCATGGCGTTGACAAAGCCGTTTGACACTAGATAAATACGATCTAACTCGCCTTTATCAAACGCGTCTAACATCACCTGTACAGAACCAGTTAACTGTTCAAGACTCGGAGCATCACCTACGTTTGTAGTTGCACCAAGAACTTTACCGCCGTAGTTTTTAAAAAACGAAACCGCTTTTTGACCAATTAAAGCAAATTGAACTTCAATTGACTGCTCTTGTTGCTGTTGTACGTGTTTTACCACTTTTTTGAACAAGTTAATGTTCAAACCACCAGCAAGGCCACGATCTGAAGAAACAATGATATAGCCAACGCGCTTTACAGGACGTTCAACCATATAACGGTGTTTGTATTCAGGGTTCGCTTGTACCAAATGAGCAATTACACGGTGCATATTTTCGGCATACGGACGGCCTTGAGCCATGCGCTCTTGCGCACGACGCATCTTAGAAGCTGCTACCATCTGCATCGCGCGAGTAATTTTCTGCGTGCTTTTGATACTAGCTACTTTGGCGCGAATTTCTTTTAAATTTGCCATACGCTTAACCTAGTATTCGAAAGCCCTTTCGAGCTTCCGAAGGTTGATCCGTGAACCAAACCAAAACCAGATTCAACACAGTTGAATCTTAGTAAGTTTGAGTCGCTTTAAAGCTTTCAATACCTGCTTTGATTGCTGCTTCGATTTCTTTATCGTAAGCACCAGTCTCGTCAATTTTTTGCATTAACGCAGCATTTTCTGAACGGAAGTAAGAGATCAACGCAGCATCAAATGCAACGATTTTCTTCACTTCTACGTCAGCCATGTAGCCTTCGTTAGATGCATAAATTGAAACAGCTTGGTCAGCAATTGAGTATGGAGCATATTGTTTTTGCTTCATAAGCTCAGTTACACGTTGACCATGTTCAAGCTGTTTACGAGTTGCTTCGTCAAGGTCAGAAGCGAACTGAGCAAACGCAGCTAATTCACGGTATTGCGCAAGAGCGGTACGGATACCACCTGACAATTTTTTGATGATCTTAGTTTGAGCAGAACCACCAACACGTGATACAGAGATACCCGCGTTCACAGCAGGACGAATACCTGCGTTGAATAATGATGTTTCTAAGAAGATCTGACCGTCAGTAATCGAAATTACGTTTGTAGGTACGAATGCAGATACGTCACCGGCTTGAGTTTCAATAATCGGTAATGCAGTTAATGAACCAGTTTGGCCTTTAACTTCACCGTTAGTGAATTTCTCAACGTAGTCAGCAGATACACGTGAAGCACGTTCAAGTAAACGTGAGTGTAGATAGAATACGTCACCAGGATATGCTTCACGACCTGGTGGACGACGTAGAAGCAATGAAATTTGACGGTAAGCAACAGCTTGTTTAGACAAGTCATCATAAATGATAAGCGCGTCTTCACCGCGGTCACGGAAGTACTCACCCATTGTACAACCAGCATACGGAGCAAGATACTGCATCGCTGCAGGATCAGCTGCAGCAGCTGCTACAACAGTTGTGTACGCCATAGCGCCAGTTTCTTCTAGCTTGCGCACAACGTTAGCGATAGTCGATTGTTTTTGACCAATTGCTACGTATACACATTTAATGCCAGAATTTTTCTGAGCGATGATCGCATCGATCGCCATAGCTGTTTTACCAGTTTGACGGTCACCGATGATCAACTCACGTTGACCACGACCAACAGGGATCATTGTATCTACTGATTTATAACCAGTTTGTACAGGTTGATCCACTGATTGACGCCAAATTACGCCTGGTGCTACTTTTTCAACAGCATCAGTAAGTTTTGCGTCAATAGGGCCTTTACCATCAATTGGGTTACCAAGAGCATCTACTACACGGCCTAAAAGTTCTGGACCAACCGGAACTTCTAATACACGACCTGTGCAACGAGCTTTTTGACCTTCTTGAAGGCTTAAGTAGTTACCTAAGACAACGGCACCCACTGAATCCTGTTCTAGGTTCAGTGCCATACCAAATAAGCCGCCGTCGAATTCGATCATTTCACCGTACATTGCATCAGCAAGGCCGTGAATGCGCACAATACCGTCGGAAACCATAACAATGGTCCCTTCGTTCTTAGCGGTCGCGCTGGTGTCCAGATCGCCGATACGCTGTTTAATGAGCGCACTGATCTCGGATGGATTCAGTTGTTGCATTGCGCTATACCTCAATCTTTTTAAAGTTCAGTCTTCGAGCTGTTAAGCAAGAAGACGAGTCCGCATTTTTTCAAGCTTGTTAAGCGCAGAATCATCTATCACTTGGTCGCCTGCACGAATAACTACACCCGCGATTAACGCTGGGTTAACTTCTACAGAAACATTTACGGCAGCTTCGAATTTTTTCTCTAATGCATGCGCAAGTAATTGTTCTTGTACAGAAGTCAATGGGAATGCAGATTCAATCACTACATCCACAGTATTGTTATTCTGTGATTTGAGCTGTTCGTATTCTTCTGAAATTTCAGGAAGAAGTGCCAGACGGTCATTATCGGCAAGCAATGTCAAAAAGTTTGACACTGCTGCAGTCTGGTCTTCACCTAAAACTTTTGCGAAAACACTTACCTGCTCAGCAGGAGTAAGCTCAGGGCGATTTAGATAAGCTGAAAATGCTTCGTCTTGCACCGCAGCACTGAGCAAATTCAATGCATTTGACCAAGCGTCAGTTGCATTTTGCTCAGAAGCGTAAGCAAATGCTGCTTTAGCGTATGGGCGTGCCAACGTCAAGAGTTCAGCCATAATCCGCCTCTCTTAAAGTTTAGCAGCCAGCTGAGTCAGCATGGCATTGTGAGCTTCTGCGTCAACTTGCTGGTTCAGAATTTTTTCTGCGCCAGTAACTGCAAGAGCAGCAACTTGTTGACGTAATTCTTCGCGAGCAGCATTGATTTCAGTATCAACAGCTTCTTTAGCTTGTTGACGAATACGCTCACCTTCAGCCGCAGCTTGAGTACGCGCTTCTTCTACCAATTGCGCACCACGACGGTTCGCTTGTTCGATCAATTGAGCCGCTTGTGCTTTAGCCGCGTCTAATTCAGCTTTCACTTGTGCTTGCGCATCCGCAAGGTCAGCTTTTGCTTTTTCAGCAGCGTTTAAGCCATCAGCGATTTTACGCTGACGCTCACTAATCGCATTGATTAGTGGTGGCCATACAAACTTCATGCAGAATGCGACAAAAATCGCAAATGCAATCGCTTGGCCAATCAATGTGAGGTTGATATTCATTGCTATTCCTCAATAGTTTAATTTAGGAATTAAGCTGATTAACCTACAAATGGATTAGCGAAGATGAAGAACAAGCCAATACCAACACCGATCATAGGCACAGCATCAAGAAGACCTGCGATTAAGAACATACGAGTTTGAAGTTGTGGAGCCAATTCTGGTTGACGAGCAACAGCTTCTAAGAAACGGCCGCCTAGAAGACCAAAACCAATCGCAGTACCTAAAGCACCAAAAGCGATCAAGATAGCAGATGCAATTGCAACTAGACCTAAAGTGAGTTCCATGATAATTCCTCAGAGGTTAGGTTTATACCAAATTAAGTTAAAAAATTGTGTGCCCAACCACCCTTTGACAGTTGAGCAATACCATTAATGCTTTTCGCTAGCCATACTCATATATACGATAGTCAACATCATGAAAATGAATGCTTGTAACGTAATAACAAGAATATGGAAGATCGCCCAAGGCACAGACAACGCCCACTGGATCCAGAACGGTAGTAATGCGATCAAGATGAAGATCAACTCACCCGCATACATGTTACCGAACAGTCGAAGAGCCAATGAGATTGGACGTGCAATAAAAGTTACTAATTCAAGAATAATGTTTACTGGAATAAGTAATGCTTTTAAAACTGGGTTACTTGGGTTAAATGGGTTAAGTGCAAATTCTGCACCGAATCCGACAAGACCTTTCTCACGGATACTATAGAAAATAGTTAACGCAAATACTGATAATGCCATACCCAAGGTAATGTTAGGATCAGTAGATGGAACGATTTTGAAGTAAACGTGGTGAGGATCCATACCAAACACGTTAGCACCGATCAATTGAGCTGTATAAGGAATCCAGTCAACAGGGATCAAGTCCATCAAGTTCATGAGGAAAATCCACACGAAGATGGTCAATGCTAACGGCGCGATTAAGCGCGATTTGCCATGGAAAGTGTCACGGACACTTGAGTCAACGAACTCGATAATCATTTCGATTGCAGACTGGAACTTGGTCGGAACACCAGAGTTTGCAGCTTTCGCTACAACCCAGAACAACAAACAGAAAACAATACCAAGGCCAATAGACCAACCCATTGAATCCAAGTGAATAGCAGTGAACCCCATCTCTTGAGCTTCTTTAGCAGTCTCAGCTAACTTCCAAGTACCATCTGGCATTTTGCCATAGGTCAAGTTAGTCAAGTGATGCTGAATGTACTCGGTCGAAGTAAGGGCATGTTCTTCAGCAGCCATAAATCACACCTGGTCAATGTCAAAACTAATAGAGAAAACGAATATCGCGTGCTGCCTGATATCTCGTTACTCTCCAAAAAACTTTTCAATTTTTGTTGTGTTTACACTCGTTTTTTTAAGCGTGTTGCCCAAAAAGGAGCGACCCACGACATACTTTGTACGAGCATAAAACCACAAAACAATGCCACCGCTGACAACGGCTTGACATTGATCAAAATCAAAATGAATCCAACAATCACGATTGCAAACTTGCCCATTAAGCCACGATACATGTTTGACAGCACCTGTTTAGAGGCACGGGCACCAGCCGCACGAAACGACTGCCATGAAAAGTAGCTACTTGCTAGCCAACATACCAACGCACCCAAAGCTGCACTATATGCTGTGATTGTGTCTTTAAGGACCCAACCAATCAGGGCTGAAACAGGAATCATTACTGCTTGTAAGATGACTAAAGCTTTCGCTAATCGTCGATCAATCATGCGACTAGTTCGACTCATTTTTGTTCACTCACAGCAATTCTGCTTGACAAGTTTAACTGATGATTATTTTTAATCGCAGGCATTATAGAGTTACACCCCTTAACTTGCAATCTTTTCCCGACCTTAGTCGTGTTTTTTTAAATTGGCAAACTGCTTTCAAACTAATCAATAGTTGTTTATTTTTTACTTTACTTTCGTGCATTTAGTGTGCATTTCAGTGTTTCATCAGCCAACATCTTCCATGCTGTTACAAAATCCCCTGCCCCACTCATCGTTTCGTCAACCGGTTGAAAGACGATGCCACCGAGCTTTTGATACTGATTTTGACTGGCATGTGCTTCTGCAAGTAAGCATACTTTTGGCTGAGCACGATGGTCTTTCAAGTATTTGATTTGTGCCAATGTCGGCGCGACATGTGGATCATCTGTCAACGCACCGGTAAATTTCAAATTCAGTGAGCGCTCAAGATATTGATAGGCATCGTGGTAAGACCAGTAAGGTTGAGCACGGCTCGACACATCGGTTTTTTGCGCAGTAACCAAGAGTTTCTGCGCAAATGCACGTGCATTGGCCCAATATTTTTCACGATGTTCTGGAAACTGTTGTGAACGTAAAGCAGCAATAAAAAAGCCGATTCGAACCGCATTGTTTGGTTCAAGCCAGACATGGGTATCGATTGTGCCTTTTAATGCATTGCCACGAACATCCCGCAAAGGCAACGCACTGATAATGCCTGAGTCTAAAATAGCGATACTTTTACCACTTTCACCCAACATTTTTGCCAATGGCGCTTCATGCGCTTGGCCTAGCCATAAAACGAGATTGGCATCTTGCACGGTTTTACGGTGTGCAGGCGTCAAGCTCACATCATGTCCAGATTGATGGTCAAGCAGTAGTTTGGGCTGCTCTACGCCCTTAAGTACATCCTTCGCAATTAGATAAATCGGTTGTGTAGAAACAACGAGACCTTGCGCCCAGCTCATCACACTGAATAAAGCCAAACTACAAAAAAGAAATACACGGGACATGGGGAGAGAGCACCATAAAATGAATAGTGTTATAATATAACAAAATCGTAAAAAAACCTACGTCTGTTCGTAAGTCCTTACGCTTCATGTTAAGATTTAAAGTCTTTTTCTTTATACAGTTTCGTACTCGAGGTTGGCTATGAGCGCATGTTCACACGAACATCATAATGCTTTGCATGGTGTACACGATCATCATAATGTCGAACAGCGCCTTGCTGAAGCTGAGAGTCTCTGTAGTGCGACGGGTGCTCGACTTACGCCCTTGCGTAAAGAAGTATTGGAACTGATCTTAAATGCAACGGGACCAATGGGCGCTTATGACCTTTTGGCTAAAATCAAAAGTGAGTCTGACCGACCTGCAGCGCCACCGACGGTGTACCGTACGCTGGATTTTCTGCTTGAAAAAGGTTTGATTCATCGTCTAACGTCGATTAATGCTTACATCCCATGTTGTCATCCGCGCGAAGGACATCAAGCTGCATTTCTGATTTGCACCGATTGTAAATTAGTCAAAGAAGCATCTGCTCAAGGCTTGATGGCGCAACTCGATGAATTGTCTGCATCCGATGGTTTTACTGCACATCACCGTATTATTGAAATTTCAGGGACCTGTCAGCAGTGCCGCAGCAAACACTAAATGTGAAGCCCATTGTGGCTTTAGAGCATGTTCATGTCCGAATCGATGAACGTGACATTTTAAAAAATGTAGATTTCGCCTTACACGAAAAAGAAATTGTCACCTTGATTGGTCCTAACGGTGCAGGAAAATCCACGCTCATCAAAGTGTTACTGGGTATTGTAAAACCTGTATCTGGCAAAGTGATCAGCACACAAAAATTAAAATTTTCATATGTGCCACAAAAATTTAATCCATCACACAGCTTACCGCTACGTGTGTGTGATTTATTGGCACTAGAAAAATGTGATGCCAGCATTAAGCAAGAAATTATTCGTGATACAGGCATTGCCAAGTTACAACAATCTAAAGTTCAGCAACTATCGGGCGGCGAACGTCAACGCGTTCTGATTGCACGGGCTTTATTGCGTCAACCGAATGTATTGGTTCTGGATGAACCTATGCAAGGTCTAGATATCCAGTCCGAAGCGGAACTGTATGACTACGTGCGTAGCTTGCCAGAAAAATATGGCTGTGCGGTTTTGATGGTTTCTCATGATTTACAGTGGGTCATGCAAGGAACACATCGTGTGGTTTGCCTCAATAAGCATATTTGTTGTAGTGGCTTGCCTGAAAATGTCCAGCAACATCCTGAATATCAAGCGATCTTTGGGACAAACCGTGTATTCTATCAACACCACCATGATCACTGTGCACATGGCGATAGTGCAACGCCTTGCCAGCATGACTCTCGTCCCCATATTCACCCTGAACCGGAAGCATAATCCATGATGGAATGGCTACAACTCCTTTTGCCAGCATGGATCATGGGCACTTTGCTGGTGTTCCTGACTGCGCCGCTTGGCTGTTTAATGTTATGGCGTCGCATGTCATTTTTTGCGGACACCATGGCACATGGTACTTTACTCGGTGTCGCCATTGCCGGTGCGATGAGTCTACCGCTTTGGACAGGCGTTACATTGATTGCGCTCTTATTGGTTGCAATCTTATGGGTGTTACACGATCCACGCTTGCCCAATGACGCCTTGCTCGCGCTTTGTTCGGCTACACTCCTGTGCTCAGGCTTACTCTTCATACAACATTTGCCAAGCTTAAGACCTGAATTACTCAGCTATTTATTTGGTGATTTACTCACCATTTCTTGGTCAGATTTGCCTGTCTTTGCAGTGGTGATCATTGTGGCACTGACCGTGCTGTATAAAAGTTGGCAATCTCAGATTCAGATTGCCATTGACCCCGATATTGCGGTCAGTGAAGGTGTCAGCGCTAAATGGCAACGTCTGATTTTTATGTTATTACTGGCATTATTTACTGTATTGGCTTTACGTGCTGTCGGCTCATTGCTGATGGGTGCATTGTTAGTGATTCCTGCATTAACCGCTCGTTTATTGGCAAATTCCCCGAAGCAAATGGTACTGTGGTCTTTCATCATTGCCCAAGTCGGTGTAACTGTAGGTTTATGGTCAAGTGCTGGTTTAAACACCTCTACAGGACTGACCATTGTATTAACTATGGCGCTGCTCTTTGCCCTAATTTTTATTATGCAAAAATTTAAGAAAGTGGCTTAAGTAGCAACGTTCATTGTTCAATTCGCGACATATCAAAAAAAAAGCCATGCAGTTGCATGGCTTTTTTTGCACGTCAAATACGATACTCAGAATCATCTAACTGGATTTATTGATGCACCAAACTCAATAAGCTCGCCGCACAAGCAAATAATACCGCAAAAGCTCGATTCAAATATTTTTGTTGTTTGGGTGATTTTAACAACCGCAGCACTTTTGCAGCGAGACCGGTATACCCCGCCATGACAATCAAATCGATGCTAATCATTGTTGCAGCCATGATGACATATTGAATCCATTGGGGTTTGGATAAATCTAAAAACTGCGGCAAAACCGCCAACAAAAATACAATCGCTTTAGGGTTGCTCATATTGACCAAAAAGCCATGTACAACTAATTTTAAACGTGATTTATTTGGTAAATCTTGTTGGATTTCAATTGACTCTGTTGGCGCTGTCCACTGTAAATAAGCCAAATACAATAAATAGGCCACACCAAACCATTTCACGATCAGAAAAGCCCATGATGTCGTCGCAAATAAGAACCCTGCCCCAGCTGCAACAATGACTATCTGAACCAAAAGTGCCAATTGCAGGCCGATGGCATTCCAATACCCATGCTTAAACCCATAATTCAAACCACTCGACATAGACGCAATTGCACCTGCACCTGGGGAAACACTAATTACCCAACATGCCAACATGTATGCAATCCAGATTTGATAGGACATCATTAGCTCAAGTTTGAAATGGGTCTGTATTATATGACATTTACTCTATTTTCATGACAATAATGCACGCTAAAAGGCCAAATGAAGGCTACACTCTCAGCGCTGCTTAAGGCACAATATACACAGCCACTCAGAAATTATAATTTTTAGGAGCCATGAATGTCTGCTCAATCTGTAATTTTGCCATTACCCTCAGATCATGCTCGTTTTATTGTTTTACGTTTAAAAGATTTAACGATTAGCGAATTAAAAGAACAACTTGAAGACTTATTTAGCACTCGTGATCGTCTGATCACCCAACATCCTAATGCACAGATTAAAACGGCTGTGGCTTTTGGACCAGAACTTTGGGCGCAACTTTACAGTCAAGCTCCGGCAGGCTTTAAACAACTTGATCCAATTCAAGGTTCATTTAACATGCCTGTAGTGCCAGCAGATGTGCTGATTCACATTGCGGCACAGCGTACAGATATTTGCTTTGCTTTAAGCCAAACTTTCTTTGATGGCATTCAAGATAAAGTCGACGTTTTAGATGAGCGTGTTTGCTTCCGCAATTTCGATGGCCGTGACTTAACTGGCTTTATTGATGGTACTGAAAACCCTCAATTTCCAGATGACCGCGCTGAAACAGCTTTACTTTCTGAAGATGCTGGCATTTTTGCTGATGGTTCTTTTGTCTTTGCACAGCGTTATGCACACAATTTAGATAAGTGGAAAAAGCTCAAAGTTGATGCACAAGAGCATGTGATTGGGCGTACCAAACTTGAATCGATTGAGTTGAACGAAGACGAACAACCTGAAAACTCACATGTATCACGTACCGTTGTTGAAGATGATGAAGGTGAAGAACTCGCAATTTTGCGTCATTCATTGCCTTATGGCGATGGCCGCGGTGACCAAGGTTTGTTCTTTATTGCCTATACCCATGACCTCAGTATTATCGACAGCATGCTGGTTCGCATGTTCGGTACGAGCGGTGACGGCATTCATGACCGCTTACTTCACTTTGTTACGCCAATGGACGGAGCGTATTACTTTGCACCAAGTGAAGAGCTGTTGGAAGAAGTTTTAGAAGGGTAAAGTAGAAAAAGCCGACGAGTGTCGGCTTTTTTTTCAAAGAATATTGTTTTAAATAACCCGAATCGCGGATAAGAAATAAACTTGAAAATAAGAAGACTAGAGCCATCAGTTGAGTTACCACACAAAACTCACAACTCTAGTCCTAATGTTCAATAGTACCGAATTATTCTGCGTAATTGATGATTTCTTTCTTAAATTTGAAGCAACTTATTGGAACTTTCTCAAACAAAATAACCATTCTTTAAGAATCAGACGTGCTCATCTGACGATCTCAGAAATCTGCTTTATTGCCATTTGGTATAAATGTTCTTATTTCAGCAATTTCAAAGCCTTTTTCACATGGTTAAAAGAAGATAAAAGACATTTGTTTAAAAGCTTACCATGTTACCAACGGATGATTCATCTGATCAATATGCACCAATTAGCAATACATGCTTTACATGTGGCTCTGATGAAAGGTCAAAATACCCAATATTTGTGGATTGATTCAACGACTTTGCCAGTCTGTAAAAATCAACGTATTCAACGCCATAAATCATTAGCTCAAATAGCATCTCGTGGTAAAAGCTCAATGGGCTGGTTTTATGGCTGTAAGCTACATATTGCGATGAACCCATTTGGTGAAATCGCTTGTTCTGCTTTATCAAATGGGCATATAGCTGACATAAAAATGGTTGAGCAATTGGCTGACGGCTTAGAAGCAAAGCTATATGGAGATCGTGGTTATATCAGCCAGGAACTAAAAAGCAGGTTAAAAGATCAAGGTATTGATTTGATTACTTACCATCGAAAAAACATGCAATCCATCCAACTATCTGCATCAGATGAATATCACTTAAGACAACGAAATAAGATAGAAACGTTATTCAGCTTATTGAAAGGACAATACAATTTAGTGACGAGTAAAGCTCGTAGTATTCATGGATTTCTGAGTGGGATTTACGCATCGTTATGTGCATATCAACTTAATCATCAAAATAAACCAACAATTCAAATTATGGAATCATTGGCTTAAGCGGGATTCGGGTTAAATACAATTTTTCTTGACATATTCATCATTAAACTTTAACACCCTATTATCTATATCAAATAAACTTAAACAGGCTGGATATTTATTTATTTTAATTATCTTACCTTCATTATAATAGACCTCATTTCCACATTTAACGAAACAGCTTTCCATCTTCCCAATTTCATAGTTAACTGAAACTATTTTCCCACCTTTATAATCATAATTTTTATTAATTTGATAAAAATTATTATATGAAGTATTCCCATCAATAGGATTAATAAAAACAGCCTCATATTTAGCAATCAACATATTACTCTTAATATCTTTTTTTTCATAAACTCTTACCAAATCTCCATCAAATTTCTCAATTGAAAAATAATCATGATGTATCGATTTAACAAATCTCTTACTACTTTCTTTTTTATAAAAATTATCAGGCAAAGCATAAACATTACCTAACACAATTAGATTTGTAAAAAACAATAGAAGCTTAATTTTCATTAATATGCTCTCTCAAAGACTTATATAAATCATTAACAATAATTTTTGAATTATTTACTAGTTTTTTTGCAATTTTTGGAGTTGTCATAAAACCAAATTCAACTAAAACTTTATATTTAGCATCATTTTTCACACCATTCCCCAAAACGGTTAAATCTATTCTTTTTTCAACTTTACCTGTAACTTGAGAATAGTTTTTTGCAATTTTTTCAGCTAATTTTTTATCATTATCATCAAAATAACACATTACAGCATAATTACCTTTCAAATTCTCAATACCATCACAATGTAATGAAATAAAATAATCTGCTTTAGCGGAATTTGAAATTAATTTCCTGTAGGTCAATGGTGAGGTAGTTGTTATTTTAAAATTTTTACATGAAGAAATACTAGGTATATCTGTATAATCAATCGTTTCCTTTTTATCCCTTGTTAGATAGACAATATGACCATCATTTTCAAATAATTCTTTTAATTCTAAAGCTCTGTCATATACATATTCAAATTCTGTAGGACTGCGTGGATCTTTAACATCTATAAACTCGAAATATTCATCAGCTTTATTAATAACTTCATCTGATAAGTCTTTCCAAGAGTAATTTTGACCAACAATAAAATTTTTATTTCCGAAGCTTTTTTTCAACTTTAGCAATCTGATTTGTGTCCCTCCATTCGCTTTTACTTTTTGATTACCAACAATTCCATGCCCAGGATCAATTACAATTATTTTCTTATTTTTTTCTTTATTAGCAGTATGTGTTGCATTTTGATATGGCGTGACTGTTTTTCCTTCTTCTAAACAACATCTATCAATTAAATCTTTATTTGCAGAAATAGCTCCATCCTCAAGAAAATATTTAGTTTTTTCTGCAATCTCAGCTTTATATATTTTTCCATCACCATTTATATCTAAACCGCTATTTCCATTGTACTTATTAACTCTTAGGCTAGCATGTTTATCATTTTTATCAGATAGTTTATTTTTATCATCCGCAAATACAACGTGTTCACGTACTCCACTTGACGCTGGAAAAAGTACTTGCAAATAAAAATCTACAAATTCTAAATCTTTGTTTTCTAATTTTTTAAAATATTTTTCTACATATTCTAATTGCTGTACCTCGCTCATTTGAGCAAACTCTTTAACTCTTTTTAAATTTTGTAAATTTTTATCTTGAGAATTATAGTAATTTTTCACAATCTCTATAGTTACTTCTGTATTTAGCAATTCCTTAGCTGTATCAGGCATAAACTGGATTAAACCCGTAGCTCCTGAATTTTTTCTATTAGGAACATCAGCTTTAAATGTACCCCCTGATTCCCAAGCAAATACCGCCATTAAATTATTGGCCATTTTTAGTGGGTTTCTTGGCCATAATTTCTCACAAATTTCTACAACTTTCTTCCTAAATTCACATGTTACTTTCGCACCCCAAATAAGATCATAATCCCTACACATACATCGAATCTGTTGGTTATCGACTTTGATTTTAGGCTTCCCCGAATCCAACTCATGCTCTTGTTTTGTTTCAATTTTCTCTCTTGAAGGTGTCGAAGGTGTCGAAGGTGTCGAAGGTGTCGAAGGTGTCGAAGGTGTCGAAGGTGTCGAAGGTGTCGAAGGTGTCGAAGGTGTCGAAGGTGTCGAAGGTGTCGAAGGTGTCGAAGGTGTCGAAGGTGTCGAAGGTGGC
>NZ_VOZT01000028.1:0-45941 GCF_013419625.1 Acinetobacter sp. YH12070
TTGAAAACCTTCAAAATTCTTGCTGAGCGATATCGCAATCGAGGCAAAAGACTAGCATTAAGATTCAATCTAATTGCTGGAATTTATAACTTGGAGCTGAGTGAAAAATGACTTATGAAAGAAATCTTGTGTAGTTAATCATCAAAGCCTGTGTTGCATATTCACAACACAGTGTCCCGATTTTAAACGACGCATATTTTTGTGGTCTGTATTAGAATCTGCATAAGATTGGACGCTTAAATAATCAACATGAGCAATAACACACAATACTACACTCGAACAGCTCAGGTCTTACATTGGCTGATGGCGATCATATTCATCGTGGCATGGTTAATTGGCTTTTATAGTGGTAATTTTCTGAGTTATGACGTCGATGGCAGCTTTAAAGGGCAAGTCATTATCCTCCATAAAAATATTGCGACTACGATTATTTTTTTGGTGGTGATACGAATCTTTTGGCGCTATACCCACCCCGCTCCAGATTTACCTGACAACATGTCCTCCGGCATGAAAACCTTGGCACATTTGGGTCATTTAGCACTTTATTTTGTACTACTGGCTTTACCTATTACAGGTTGCTTATTTAGTTGGAGCGCAGGTCACCCGGCCCCTGTCCTGTATTTGTTTGAAATACCACGCTTGGTCCAAGATAATCCTGAATTATTAGCCATCGTGAAACCGCTACATATTTGGATTTCTTGGGCAGCAGGCTTGCTCTTAGTGGGTCATATTTTGGCAGCGTTGAAACATCATTTTATTGATAAAGACCATGTGCTCAAAAGCATGACACGACAACCAAAACCCTAATAAAGACAAAATAAAAGCCACATTATGTGGCTTTTATTGTGAGCATCATCTTTTAATTCAGCACTTGCTGAGCACAGCCACGCATACTATTCAAAACCGCTTTAGAAATCAGTTTATTCTTTTCAGTTTCATTCACTGCAGCAGTCATCAGATCTTTCGCACCGATATCATCCATAGCATGCTCACTCACGCACTGACAAATCGCAGCTTGATTGTCTTTTTTCTGTTGAGCACTCATAAACAACGCAGCACCTTTCCAAATTTTAGAACTATTTAACTCTTGCGAGCATTGATATTCAACCACGGGCTTTAGCATACGCTGACTTAAACTTGATTTATCTGCACTAGCAGCGGATGAAATCAATACTACGGCTAAAAATGTAATCGATGAGGCAAATATAGAGCGATTTGAATGAGAGAAAAGCATGATTTAAACATAAAAAAGGCAGTGAATATTCACTGCCTGAGATTATACGCTGATTATTAATTCAACGCTTCAATCTTTTTAATCCAAGTTTGTTTTTCCGCATCTGAAATAAATGATGCTTCAAAAGAGTTAATTGCCAGTTGCTTTAACTCTGCATTGCTTAGATCAAGAGCTTCGGTGATCGCAATAAAGTTATCATTCATATAGCCACCAAAATAAGATGGATCATCTGAATTGACGGTCACATGCACACCTTGTTGCAATAGTCGGCGAATATTATGATCAGCCATATCATTCACCACACAGAGCTTTAAATTGCTTAGCGGGCAAACGGTTAATGGCATTTTTTCTGCAATTAAACGTTGCATCAAAGCAGGATCCTCTTCTGAACGTACACCATGGTCAACACGATTTACTTTCAGCAAATCCAAGGCTTCCCATACGTATTCTGCTGGACCTTCTTCCCCTGCATGCGCAACGATAAGAAAACCTGCTTCACGTGCTTTAGCAAAAACACGTTCGAATTTTGATGGTGGATGACCCACTTCACTCGAATCTAAACCGACACCAATAATTTGATCTTTATATGGTAAAGCTTGTTCTAATGTTGCAAATGCTGCATCTTCAGATAAATGACGCAAGAAGCACATAATCAGATGTGAGCTAATGCCCAGTTTTGCTTTGGCATCATCACAAGCGCGTTGTAAGCCATTCAAAACCGTTTCAAAAGCAACACCACGGTCTGTATGGGTTTGTGGGTCGAAGAACATTTCAGTATGAACCACATGATCTTCTGCACATTTTTCGAAATATGCCCATGCTAAATCATAAAAATCTTGCTCATGAATCAGTACATTTGCACCTGCATAATAAATGTCTAAAAAAGACTGTAAATTATGAAAGTTATACGCTTCTTTTAATTCTTCGACTGATTGATAAGGGATTGCAATATTGTTGCGTTGGGCAATTGCAAACATGAGTTCAGGCTCAAATGTCCCTTCAATATGCACATGTAGCTCTGCTTTTGGCAAAGCGCGAATCAGCTCAAGTTGATCCATCTTTTATCCTCATAAAAATAAAAAAGGGTGCAAACTGAGTTTACACCCTTTCGCTATTTGACAGTATTAACCGCCAAATGCAGCAAATTTTAATGCCCAAAGTGCAGCAATAATCCAGACCATATACGGTACAGTTTTCGCCTTACCTGTAAGCAATTTAACCAATGCATAGCTAATGAAGCCCATTGCAATACCGTCTGCAATTGAATAGGTAAACGGCATAAATACAATTGTTAAGAATGCTGGGACTGCTTCAGTAATATCATCCCACTCAATATGAACGATACCTTGAATCATCAACACACCAACAAACAATAATGCTGGCGCAGTTGCAAAACCTGGTACAGACTGAGCAAGTGGTGCTAAGAACAATGCCAAAATAAACAATACAGCAACTACAACTGCAGTTAAACCTGTACGACCACCGGCAGCAACACCTGCTGATGATTCAATATAAGGCGTAGTCGAAGACGTACCCAATGCCGCACCCGCAACAATTGCAGATGAGTCAGCAAATAATGCTTTCTTCAAACGTGGTAATTTACCGTCTTTTAATAAGCCTGCACGGTGTGATACACCGACCAATGTACCTGTAGAGTCAAATAAATCAACCAAGAAGAATACAAAGATTACGCCAATCAAACTTGCTGTGAATAGACCTTCGAAGTTCATTTGCATGAATGTTGGAGCGATTGAAGGAATAGCACCTACAACACCTTTAAATTCGTTGAAGCCCAGTAGGGTTGAAATTGCAGTAATCACCAAAATACTGATGATGATTGCACCACGTACTTTGAAGTGATGCATAACCACAACCATCAAGAAGCCAAGTAAAGCCAACAAGACAGACGGCTGTTTTAAATCACCCAGACTAACCAATGTTGCAGGGTTATCAACAATAATGCCGGCATTTTTCAAAGAAACCAGTGCAAGGAATAAACCAATACCGCCGCCGATCGCCAGTTTAAGCGACATTGGAATCGCATTGACAATCGCTTCACGGATTTTGAACATGCTGATAGCGATAAAAACAAGGCCAGAGACAAAAACAGCTGCTAAAGCAGTTTGCCATTCCACGCCCATACCCAAACATACAGAATAGGTAAAGTAAGCGTTTAAGCCCATACCGGGTGCTAAGGCAATTGGATAGTTAGCAACAAGCCCCATCACCAAACAGCCAATGGCTGCTGCTAGACAGGTTGCGACAAAAACAGCGCCATGATCCATACCCGTTTCGGACAAAATCATTGGATTGACAATAATGATGTAACACATTGTCAAGAAAGTAGTTACACCTGCAATGACTTCTGTTTTGAAACTGGTTTTGTTTTCGCTCAGTTTAAACAGACGTTCAAGCATGTTCTCGGAAGATGGATTAGGAGTCGTCATGACCTAGCCCCTATGAAGTAAACTTTATGCATATAAGCATTCCACAAAATTAATCATGTCATGTATTCATCATTAATTTTGTGTATGCCTAAGCAACGAATATGCCAATTCGGCAGATTGTAGGCTTTAAAAAATCCTATTTTCAACAACATACAACACGGTACAAATGTTGAAATTTGCAAACAAAAAAGCTGCATAAACCTATGCAGCTCCTCTATTTATGTCATTTAATTCGTATTTAATATCAATAAATACTGATCAAATTAATTTCGGCAAATTATAACACATTGATTTTTTAATGTTTCCACATTTTCATCGCTTTTCAATTTAGTAAATTTAAGACATTGTTTTCTTTATAAAGTTTCAAATTATTATATATAAAAATAAAATATCAATATTTAAACGAACACTTCAAGACCATGCTTGAGCTCAATGCAAAAGCAGCAAGATTGATTTTTTTTAGCGCATATAAGGTGATGCGCTCAAATCATCATTGAACACCTGATTAATTTCTTGCTGTCGCTTTAACTCTGCATTCTTATAAACACTAAACCCTAAAAACACAATGCTGAGTATAAAAATTGGTATCAGTATTTTTTTCATAACAAAATTTTATTCATGTTTAAATATTTAGCTATAATAACAAAAAACTTAAACAAAAAAGTGATGTATTTCACAATTTTATATCTTATTAAGTCATTTAATAAGCTATTTGTTCGATCAATGTTAACTTTGTAATATATTTTAGACTGATAGACAAGATAATAACTGAATGTTTTTTCGAAGCCTTTTCCGCAAAAAGCCTCAAATCATAGATCATTTCACCTGCGAAATTTAAAGCACGATCAATTTCACAGACCCACCATTACATCTCGAATGAAGAAGATAAAAAAAGCCGCTGAGTTCTAAGCAGCGGCTATTCATATTCTTTTCGGTCTAAGTTTTTCAATTTCGAAATTAAGCGGCTTGTTGTTCGTCTCGCTTAAAGACCAATTCGCCCTTTAAGCTACTCTCTGCATCGAAATAATAACCATCGGTATTGAACGACTTGATATCTTCAATACGTTCAATTTTATTTTCCAACAAATAACGCGCCATTAGGCCACGTGCTTTTTTGGCATAGAAGCTGATGACTTTATATTTGCCGTTCTTTTGATCCAGAAAAACAGGTTTGATGATTTCGGCTTTAATTTTTGATTCTTTGACCGACTTATAGTATTCATCTGAAGCGATGTTGACCAAAAGTTCAGAGCCGGCTTTTTCCAAATCGTCATTGATGAGATTGGTGATTGTATTATCCCAAAACTCGTACAAGTTATGTCCACGTGGGTTTTGCAACTTGGTCCCCATCTCTAAACGATATGGCATCATTAAATCCAGTGGACGCAATAAACCGTAGAGACCCGAGAGCATACGCAAATGGGTTTGTGCGTATTGAAGGTCAGTATTTGCAAGTTGATAAGCATCTAAACCGGTATACACATCACCTTTAAAGGCAAAAATTGCTTGACGTGCATTGGCAAAATCAAAATCAGGCTGCCAATCTCGGAAGCGCTCAACATTTAAAGTCGCAATTTTCTCACTGACACTCATCAAGCTTGAAATTTCACTTGCCGACAATTTACGTGCGACTGAGATCAATTCTTCAGAATGATCTAATAGCCGTGGTTGAGTGAATTTTTCAGTCGGTAAAGCGGTTTCGTAATCTAAAGTTTTTGCTGGAGAAATTAAAGCGAGCATAAACATCCTGATTAATTTTTAATTAAACAAACTATAACAGTAGAGTATTTTCAAATCCAATCTGTGTTTTAGATAATATTAATCTGTAAACTATAGACTCTCCCGCTTTCACATCTTAGTCATTATGTCAGAACAAATGTTCATTCAAGGGCCGATGGGTCAACTTGAAATTTTTGTTGATTATCCACAGGGTGAAGTGAAAGGATTCGCGGTAGTTACACACCCTCACCCATTGCAAGGTGGTACACCACAGCACAAAGTCCCTGTGCTTTTAGCGCAAATGTTCTTAGAACGTGGCTATGTTGTTTACCGCCCAAGTTTCCGTGGTTCTGGCCAAAGTGCAGGAATACATGACGAAGGCAATGGTGAAACCAAAGACACTATGCAAGTCATTGAATTTGCTCGCAACCAACATCCGAACCTGCCATTTTATGCAGGTGGTTTTAGTTTTGGTGCAAATGTCATGACTAAATGCTATGCCCTATTGCCAGTAGAATTGCAGCCTGTACAAACTATTTTATGTGGCCTACCAACCACAACAGTTGCAGGTGTGCGTCACTATGTGACTCCGCATATTAAGGGTGATATTTTATTTATTCATGGTGAAGAAGATAATGTCACACTGTTATCTGACTTGATTCAGTGGGCCAAACCACAGCGCCATTTAATCACGGTTTTACCAGGTGCAAACCACTTCTTTACAGGTTATCTAAAACAGCTTCGTATCGCGATTTCACGCTTTTTAGTATAAAAAATACAAAAAAATGAGTCAGCTTAACTGGCTCATTTTTTTTGCCTAGCGAACGCTCTATTCCCCCAATATTTCAGATAAACTGAACTACTCGCTTTTCGATTTATCCATTTTTTTTGCATTAGCGATCATAATTCGTTCAACATGTAATGACTTAAGCCGATGCTCGTTTAATTTTGATTACGCCTCAATTTTTTATCTAAAAACCAATAATTTACTTGTTTAAATAATCAACTACAGAAATAATACCCAGAAAAATTAAGATAAAATTTAGAGGGAAAAATGAAATTTATTGTTGCTGTGATTTTAAGTCTAGGCATTGCAGCTTTGGTCTATTATTTTAATTCAACCCCATCCACAACGACAAATTTGCCAGCATCTACGGTTGCTGCGAACGATGGTCCCAAAGCCTATTTGACTGCGTCATACAAGATGAATGTCGATGGTCGTGATTTTAGCTTAAAGATGGTCTATGACTTTCCCAACAGCCAAGTGTGTGAAGCCCAACTCAACAGCACTGACACCATGAATATGATTTCAACCTTTAAGCAACGCTGTTCGAGTGACTCGGTGTGTAAAGAAGCTGAAATTTCGTCTTGTTCATCTTTTACCGATCAAAAATATAAAGATATGCTCGATAAAAACTATCATGACACCCATTATATTTATCTTAGCGATAGCAAATTGACTGATCAACGTGGTGTGATCGTGTTTTGGGGACTCAATGAACAAGAGTCAGAAAAAATGTGTGACTATGTGAAAAAGAGCAATCGAACCATTAATCCAATCAATATTGAATGTCTATAACCTTGTTCAATACATTCTGTTAAAAACAAAAAAGCAGCGCTATGCTGCTTTTTTATGGATGATTTTTAATTCAATTTTTCAGATCATTTTGTCATTTGTTTCCATTGAAACTCACTATATGACTCTTCTTCTTTTAAACTGTTTTCGACTGCTTGAGCCAATTGGTTCAATAAACTTTGCTCAGTAATACGATCTAACCAATCTTGGTCTTCATCTGGATAAGAGGTAATTTCACAGACTAAACGACCTGATTCATCCTGCCCCTGACATGTCACTGAAAGCGGCAATTCATGCTGATCGACACTGACTGCAATCTGATCACCACTTTGCGATAACGTTTGAAAGCCATAACGCTCTAATTTATTTGCCAATAATTCAGCAACCTGAGTTTGCGTATCAGCACTGCTTTCAACTCGATTTGACTCGCTATGCGCGGTGAATTGTAGTTTTCTCATGTATCTATCCAAAGACATTCTTGTTGTATGGTTTTAGCATAAGCAATTAAAACCAAACAGCCAAGCATTTGCTTGGCTGTTGTTGAATAAATATACAATTTTGGTGAATTATTTATTCACTTACGGCAATCGTTAAACCGGCCTGAGTGGCTAGCTCTGTAAATGTCGGGAAGCTGGTCGCAACGGTTTCTGTACCCACGATATTAATTTCACCCGAAGTACGTAAACCTGCCATTGAGAAGCTCATTGCAATACGGTGGTCATGATGTGACTCAATTTGACCACCTGTGAAGATTGCACCCCACTCGCCCGTTTTACCTTGACCTTCAATAATGATGCCGTCATCAGTAGGCGTGCAGTCAATACCCATAATTTTTAGGCCATCTGCCATCACTTGAATACGATCCGACTCTTTCACTCGAAGTTCAGCTGCACCGGTCAAAATGGTTTGACCTTCTGCACATGCCGCTGCAATAAACAGTGCTGGAAATTCATCAATCGCCAATGGCACTTGATCTTCTGGCATATGAATGCCTTTAAGCGTGCGTGAACCACGAATACGAATATCTGCAATCGGCTCACCGCCAGCGATACGTTCATTTTCAACAGTCAGGTCAGCGCCCATCTGTTTTAAAATTTCGATCACACCTGTACGGGTTGGATTAATGCCGACCGCTTCGAGTGTGACATCTGAACCTTCGGTAATCGCTGCACCCACCATAAAGAATGCTGCAGATGAAATGTCAGAGGGTACTTGAATGTCTGTACCGACTAACTTGCCGCCACCTTGAAGTGAAATGCGGTTGCCTTCTGTTTTCACGTCATAACCAAATGCACGAAGCATACGCTCTGAATGGTCACGTGTTGGTTCCGGCTCAGTGACAACAGTTTCACCTTCCGCCCAAAGACCAGCCAACAAAATACCTGATTTTACTTGTGCAGATGCCATTGGTAAGTCGTAATGAATACCTTTCAGGTTTTGACTTCCGGAAATAGACACGGGCGGCGTACCACGCTCACCTGTAGTTTGAATTTGCGCACCCATTTCACGTAATGGTTTGGCAATACGTTCCATTGGACGTTTTGATAATGACGCATCACCCGTCATCACCGAATCAAACTTCTGTGCCGACAACATGCCTGAAAGCAAACGCATTGAAGTGCCTGAGTTACCCATATACAAAGCGCCTGCAGGTGCTTTTAAACCATGCATGCCTACACCATGAATGGTGACTTCGCCATTTTTAGGGCCTTCAATACTCACTCCCATATCACGGAATGCTTGGAGGGTTGCCAAGGCATCTTCACCTTCAAGGAAACCCGTGACATGCGTTGTGCCTTCTGCAATAGCACCAAACATGATAGAGCGATGTGACACAGATTTATCACCTGGCACAGTAAATTTACCTTGGAATTGCTTTGGACCCGGTAAAATTTTGAATTGCTGTGTCGTCACTTTATTTTTCTCCATCAGTGGTTTCTTTGCGAGCATGTGATTGAAATGTTGACGTGCCGCTTGTGCATGCCCCAACAGTCCCATCAACGCTTGTGAGTTTTCATCTTCAATCAGTTTACGAAGAATAGCCAATTGTTTTTCAAAGCCATCTACCGCATTTAAAATTGCCTTTTTATTGGCAAAAAAGATGTCATGCCACATATGTGGGTCGCTTGCAGCAATGCGTGAGAAATCACGAAAACCGCCAGCGGCATAACGGAAAATATCTAGATTATCTTCTCGGTTCGCAAGTTGCTCAACCAAGTTAAATGCCATCAAATGCGGAAGATGACTGGTATGGGCCAACACTTCATCGTGTTTTTCCACATCCATGCAAATCACTTCCGCTTTGGCAGCTTGCCACAATTGAATCAGTTTCTCTACAGCCCAATCTGCACTGCTAGGTAAAGGTGTCAAAATCACTTTGTGATTGGCAAATAAATCCACTTTACCAGCATGCACACCTGTCAGTTCAGCCCCCGCAATCGGATGCCCCGGTACAAAACCAGCAGGTAATTGCTCACCATAGACCGCTTTCGCTGCATCAACGACATTGCCTTTAGTACTTCCAACATCGGTAATAATCGTCTGTTCGGTTAGATAAGGTTTGATCGCCTCAAGGACTTTTTGTGTCGCACGTACAGGCAAAGCCAAGACAACGAGATCTGCACCTTTGACCGCTTCGGCAGGATCGCTATAACCCTGCTGAATAAGTCCTAAAGCTTTTGCATCTTCTAAAGTTTTTTGTGAACGCGTAGACGCCACAATTTCCTTAGCCAAACCTTCAGCAATCATGACGCGAGCTAGGCTTGAGCCAATCAGCCCAAGCCCAATAAAAGCAACTTTTTCAAATAGTGGCACAGACATGACTTAAGCTTTAGCCTCTAAGCCCAAAACTTTAGCCAAGGCAGCTAAGAATTTAGCATTTTCAGCTTCAGTCCCAATTGATACACGTAAATGCTCAGGGATACCAACTGGACGAACAATCACACCTTCTTTTAATAAAGCATTGAAAGTCTGTGCAGGATCAGCTTTTACATTTACTAAAATGAAGTTCGCACGTGAAGACACATATGCTAAACCTAGAGCATCAAATCCTGACTCAAGTTGCGCCATACCTGCTTTATTGACTACACGTGATTTTTCAATAAACGCTTCATCTTTGAGTGCAGCAACAGCAGCCACCATTGCAAGATGGTTTACGTTAAAGGGTTGACGAATACGATTGAGGAAATCCGTCACTTCAACTGAAGCCAAGGCAAAACCAACACGTAACGCAGCCAAGCCATAACATTTTGACATGGTACGGCTAACGATTAAGTTTGCGTATTGATCTAAGAATTTTAAGCTGTTGAAGTTTTCTGGGAAATATTCCACATAGGCTTCATCTAAAACCACGATCACATTTGCAGGTACTTTTTGCATGAACGCTTCAAATTCAGCTTCTTCAAACCATGTGCCTGTTGGATTATTTGGGTTCGCAATAAAAACCAATTTAGTATTGTCTTTGATTGCCGCAGCCATTGCATCTAGGTCATGTGAAAAACCTTTTGCAGGTACTTCAATCGCTTCAGCATTAATCGCTTGAGTCACCAGACCATACACAGCAAATGCGTGTTGGCTATACACCACAGAGTCTTGCTCTGAAACAAAAGCACGAGCAAAAATTTCTAGAAGATCGTTTGAACCATTACCCAACGTAATGCGGTCATGTGCAATACCAAATTGTTTTTCAACTTGGTCTTTCAAAATAAAACCGCCACCATCCGGATATCGACCAATTTCTGCAAGTTCAGCAGCAACCGCTTCTTTCACTTTGTCAGAACAACCCAATGGGTTTTCATTTGATGCGAGTTTTACGATATCTGTAATACCCAACTCACGCTCAAGTTCACTAATTGGTTTACCTGGTTGGTAAGGCTTTAGCTTTGCAATGCCTTCATTGGCTGGGACAAACGTCATTTTACACTTCCAGTTTTTTCAAATGATGAAGGTGATCAACTCCTGATGGAATTGATCACAGTTGTGATCTTAAAGAACAGCAATCGGATATGAACCCAATACACGAATTTCTTTTACTAACGGACGAATTTCTTCAATTGCCGCTTTCACGTTTTCTTGCTCAACATGACCTTCCAAGTCCACAAAGAATACATAAGCCCATTTTTCGGGTAATGCAGGACGTGTTTCGATACTTGTTAAGCTAATATTATGCTTGGCAAACGGTGCAAGAATTTCAAGTAAGGCCCCCGCACGGTCATGCGCAGAAATCAACAATGAAGTTTTATCATTGCCCGATTGCGGTACTTTCTCACGACCAATCACCAAGAAACGAGTAGTATTTTCAGGATTGTCTTCAATATTGCTATGCAAAATTTCAAGGTTGTAAATGTTTGCAGCGACTTCAGAAGCAATTGCCGCAGAGTGCCATTCATTGCGAATACGGCGTGCAGCTTCTGCATTTGAACTGAGTGCAACACGTTCTACACCCGGATAATGTGCATCTAACCAACCACGGCATTGCGCCAAAGTTTGTTGATGAGCATAAATTTGTTTAATGCTGTCTTTACGTGTGTTTTCAGACACTAGGAACTGGTGATGAATACGCAGCTCCACTTCACCAATAACATTCAGATGTGAAGATTTGAAGCAATCTAGGGTGTGGTTCACTACACCTTCAGATGAGTTCTCTACAGGCACAAGACCATAGTGCGCACTGCCTGCTTCTACTTCGCGGAATACTTCATCAATCGTTGGAAGAGGGCGAACAACAGCGTCTTGACCAAAGTGTTTCAACACCGCCGAATGTGTATATGTCCCAACTGGACCTAAGAACGCAATACTTTGCGGTGCTTCAAGGGCTAAACAAGCCGACATGATCTCACGGAATAAACGTGCCATTGTCACATCAGACAATGGGCCTTCGTTACGATCCATAACTTTACGTAAAACTTGCGCTTCACGTTCAGGACGATAAAACAATGGATTCTCTTCTGCAGCAAATTTTGCTTTTGCCACAGCTTCAGCTAGTTTCGCACGACGGTTGATAAGTTGTTGAATCTGCATATCAACAGAGTCGATATCTTCACGAATTTGAGCTAAGTCCAGAGAAGTCGGAGTGTTTTGATCATCGTTGATCATTGTTATGTCGCCCTTCAAAAAAATTTTGCAAACAGTATAACAATAGTTAGCTTTCAAATGTTGCGCAATACGACTTTGATGGTTTCAGCCTTAAAAACATACAGTTGATTAAAGCTTCATCAGCTTAACTTAAGAGCCAAAACAGCCAAACTGATAGGTAAAGCCATAATTAAGGCAAATCTTACCTTTTGACGGCTTTATTGATCATTCATCTTGAGCAGCACAATAAATAGCCCTTCTCTTTTCCTCCAAATTTGCCTCAGATCCATCTCCTTGTATAAGCCCATCAATCAATTTGTTTCATTGGTCATTTCAGTTTTAAATTTTGCTCTCAATACTTGAAGCAAAATAAAAATTTCAAAACTTGGTTTTCATGGCATAGAATTAATTTGAAACTTAAAGATGATCTATATAAACACTTGGTCATTGATCGTTTTTTCAGTGACTTAATAGGCACTTTCATCTAGTGTTTACAGTCATTGACGCATTTATTACAAAAGACACAGGTAATTCTTATCATTGCTTTGTAGTCTAAATATCAGAAAAAAAATAACAGCCCCATAGGTACAAGTATGCACAAGAAAATTGCAGTGTTAGTGACCTACGATTTTGAAGATATTGAGTATCTTGAGCCTGTGGAGGCCTTTCGAGCCGCTCGGCACAGCATTATCAATATCGAAGATCAGGTTGGAAAAATCGTTTACGGCATTAAACGCCGTTCCCAGATCACCATTGACCAAAGTATCGACGATGCCTCTGTGCATGATTTTGATGCCTTATTTATTCCCGGCGGTTATTCCCCAGAGAAACTCGCTTTAGATGACCGTTTTATCTATTTTGTACGTAATTTTGCAGATAGCCAAAAGCCGATCTTGAGCAGTTGCCATGGTCCACAGTTGTTACTAGAAGCTGGTGTCATACAAGGTCGCCATTTCGCCCAATCTGAAACACTTAAATCCGCTTTGTTAAACGCAGGTGTGGTGGTGTCGGATCAATCGGTTGTGAATGATAATAACCTATATATATCGTCTCGCAGTACTTTAGATACACCTGAATTTATTGAAGTCTGTTTGCAAGTTTTGGGGCAACCGTCATTATCATAGGTTTCAAAATATTCACGCAAAATTAAACACACAATCTAATTCAAATAAGCAAATCTATAGAAATACATCGTCTCTATAGAAATACATCCTAAAAAAAATAGCGAAGTCTTCACTTCGCTATTTTAATTTCAGCCTGATAAATTGTTTATCGACCTAAAATACTTCGTGCCACGATTTCTTTCATAATTTCATTGGTGCCACCGTAGATTTGCTGAATACGTGCATCGACAAAGAAACGTGAAATTGGATATTCGGTCATATAACCATAGCCACCAAATAATTGAAGTAGATTATGGGCCACTTTCATTTGCATATCGGTAGAAAAGCTCTTGAGTGCTGCTGCAGTTTCAACATCAAGTTTGCCTTGCATATAAAGTTCAACATTTTGATTATAAAATGCCGCTGTAGCCAATTCGTCAATCTTAGCCTGTGCCAAGACAAAACGAGTATTTTGGAACTGTCCGATCGCCTGTCCGAACGCTTGTCGCTCTTTAACATACTGCGTTGCCACATCAATGGAACCGCGAATCGCACCAATTGCAGTCGAGGCAATTGCGGTACGTTCACGCGGTAACTCTTGCATCAAGTAAGCAAAGCCTTGTCCAGCTTGACCCAAAAGTTGCTCTTTTGGTACTTTGACGTTGTCATAAAACAACTCTGAAGTGTCTTGCGCATGCAGACCAATTTTGTCGAGGTTGGTACCTTTCTTAAATCCATCCAAATGTGTATCGACTAAAAGTAATGACACGCCTTTGGCACGTGCTTGTGGATCAGTTTTCGCGGCCAATACCACAAGGTCTGCATGTTGACCATTTGAGATAAAAGTTTTCGAACCATTGAGCAGATAATGATCACCCTGCAAAATTGCACTACTACGCATAGACTGCAAGTCCGAACCTGCTCCCGGCTCTGTCATACCAATAGCACCGACCACTTCACCTGTGACCATTTTCGGTAACCAATATTGTTTTTGTTCTTCTGAACCAATGTGCAAAATATAAGGCGCTGCAATTTCAGAATGGCATGAAATACCTGTCGATAATGCACTAAAACCTGCTCGCGCAGATTCTTCGACTAGCATCAGTGAATAATGCGTTGGAACGCCATAGCCGCCATATTCTTCAGGCACATCCACACATAAAAAGCCATTTTCACCCAAGGCATTCCATACTGATCGCGGCATAATGCCTTCACGTTCCCATTGCTCATAATGTGGTGCGACATGCTCTGCCATAAAACGGCGAAAGTTATCTCGAAATAATTCTAAGTCTGCATCATAAGCCAGCATGTGTTTCTTCCTTGGTTAAGTTTGTTGTTTTGTTGAACTCCATCCTATTGCAGTTTAGAACAGCCGTCATGCCCAAAAACTAAAGCGTTCAAATTTGGCTTTAGTCCTGCATTAAAAAAGGAAGCCGAAGCTTCCTTTTTAAATGACATCTTTTACATCACAGCATCTGCCTTAGGCATGATGTGCATTGCCTTCTTCTTGCATCTGACGGTCAATTTCTTCAGGGTTTGCCAAAGCAAAATCCAGTTTTTCTTTGTCTAATTGACCCACCCATTTCGCAACCACAATCGTTGCCAAAGAGTTACCTACAAGGTTCGTTAATGCACGTGCTTCTGACATGAAACGGTCAATACCAAGAATTAATGCCAAACCTGCAACAGGAATATGACCCACAGCAGACAATGTTGCAGCCATCACAATAAAGCCTGAACCCGTCACACCCGCAGCACCCTTAGATGAAATGAGTAGAACCAACAACAACGTGATCTGATGCGAAATATCAAGCGGTGTATTGGTCGCTTGTGCAATAAAGATTGCTGCCATGGTCAGGTAAATAGACGTACCATCTAGGTTAAATGAATAACCTGTTGGAATAACAAGGCCCACTACAGATTTTTCTGCACCAGCAAGTTCGAGTTTTTTCAACATACGTGGCAGTACAGATTCAGAAGAAGACGTACCCAGTACGATCAGTAACTCTTCGCGAATCATACGAATCATTTTGAGGATACTGAAACCGCAAATACGTGCAATTGAGCCAAGTACAAGGAAAATAAACAGCAAACAGGTAATATAGAAGCAGATGATCAATTGACCCAATTGCGCCAAACTACCAATACCATATTTACCAATGGTATAAGCCATCGCACCGAAGGCACCAATTGGCGCAAGCTTCATGATCATGTTTACAATGTTAAAGAATACATGTGCAATTTGATCAATAAACTTCAATACAGGCTTACCTGCATCACCAAGTTTATGCAATGCAAAACCAAATAATAAGGCAAATAATAGAACTTGAAGAATCTCACCCTCAGCAAACGCACCAACAACGGTGTTTGGGATGATATTCATAAAAAATTCTTGGGTAGATTGTGCTGCACCAGATTCAACATATTTAGAAATACCTGCAGTATCTAAAGATGCTGGATCGACGTTCATGCCTACACCAGGTTTTGCAATATTAATCACTGCAAGACCGATAATGAGTGCGATAGTCGAAACGATTTCGAAGTATAGTAAAGCGACCCCACCTGTCTTACCCACAGATTTCATGCTTTCCATGCCTGCAATACCACTCACCACGGTACAGAAGATCACAGGTGCAATAATCATTTTAATCAGCTTGATGAAACCTTGTCCTAGTGGATAGAACAATTCACCCCAGCCTTTTACGTATTGCTCGGTACCATTGATAATTTGCGTGCCACTTGGTGAGAAATGCCCCACCAAAACACCCGCAATAATGGCAACGATCACTTGAAAATATAGTGACTTATAAATTGGTTTTTTAGCCATGACATTACTTCACGATATATTTCTGCTTCAAAGAAATATTCAGTTTTTGTCTATTTTCAAAAAATAAACAGCCCAAAACCCCTTTGTCTTCGACAAAAGAGCACCAAAGGTATTTGACTTAGCCAAATACAGAAAAACGAAATATGTATGGTGATTAAATAATCACATCAGGACCTGATATAAAATCAGCGCATTGATCAGGAGATGAAACACATACTAAAGTAGGTTAAATTTTACCTGTTTTTTAAGGGCTTGTTCTGCCACAAATGTTAATTTCGGTTAAATAATAGACCGAGTTTATTAGACGATAGTCTAAAGACATCCTTTTTTAAACCTGTTATCAGGCTGAAAAATACCAACTATAGAAGTAAACTATCCTTAAGTCCTAATTTTAAGCCCAGTATTTGCATGAACAATAAACGAAATATTTACAAAGATTTTGAACATCCTTTTGCGCAATTTGTCCGTATTGTGGGTAAAGGAAAGAATGGTGCACGTTCGCTCACTTATGATGAAGCCTACCAAGCGTTCAGCATGATCTTAAAAGATGAGGTTTTAGACGTTCAATTGGGCGCTTTCCTGATGTTATTGCGTGTAAAAGAAGAATCTGTCGATGAACTCACTGGCTTTGTCCAAGCCTCCCGTGATCAACTCAAGTTTAAAAAGCTTGATGTCGATTTAGATTGGTCATCTTATGCAGGTAAACGTAAACATTATCCTTGGTTTTTATTGGCCGCATTAACGCTGGCAAAACACGGCTACAATGTCGTGATGCATGGTGCTTCAGGTCATACCATTAACCGCCTTTATACAGAACAAGTATTAGAGTATTTGGGTTTTCCTATTTGCCAAAATGATACAGATGTGGAACAGCAGCTCAATCAGCGTCATTTTGCTTATATTCCGCTCGACGTCATTTCGCCAATACTCAGTGATCTAATTTCACTGCGCAATGTGATGGGTTTGCGTTCCCCAATTCACACCCTTGCCCGCCTAATAAATCCGTTTAATGCCAAAGCCACCATGCAAGCGATTTTCCACCCAGCCTATCGTGGATCACACCAACGTGCGGCATTCCAATTGGGTTATCAAAATAGTGCTGTCATTAAGGGTGAAGGTGGTGAATTCGAACGTAACCCCGATGCAAAAACCTTAATTTGCGGCATCAAGGATGGTGAAATGTATGAACATGAATTGCCTAAACTGACGGACAACCGCAGTCCCGTCGAAGAAGAACTCGATTTGGCCGTCTTTAAAGCCGTTTGGGACGGTCAACAGGTACATGAATATGGTGAAATCGCAGTCATCGAAACCATGGGAATTGCACTGTATTCCATGGGCGCCGTCGCAAGTTTTGATGATGCAATGCAAACTGCCAAAACCATGTGGGCAAATCGTCACGCTTAAATAAGCAGTATGAAGCAAAAAATTTAGGCATGCATCAAGCCAATAAAAAGCCAGCATTAAGCTGGCTTTTTCAATCAGACAGAAAACGGATTAAACGAAACGAATCGGCTTGAACTCAGGTTCTTCCACATGCGAGTCGCAATGCTCATCTTCTTCTTTGGTCCCGCGGTCGATATAACCACTACGCTCATCTTCTGGCAAATGTTTAATTTCCCATGCATACACCGCTTGCATACAAATTTGACGTTGTTCTTGAGTCAGCGCTACGCCATTTGGCCATTTACCAATTTCAATTGCCGTTTTTAATCGACCAACAATTTCAGGATCGAGTACGGCAAGCATCTGTTCAATATTCATAATTAATCCTGCTTTAATGAGTCAAAATCTTGGTTCCAGCCTAGCTTGGTACGACATGCCATATAGAAGTCATAACCGGGTGGATGTAATAAGTTGAGCTTAAATGGATGTTTGCGGATATGTAAACTATCGCCTACACCCAATGATACACTGTGTTGACCATCGGCACTGACCATTGGTAAAACACGGTTTTCGCGAATCAAAATTTTAATTTCACTTTGTCCGCCCACGACAATCGGACGTGACGACAAAGTATGAGGATGCATTGGCACTAAGGCAATCGCATCCATACTTGGGTGGACAATCGGACCACCACCAGATAATGCATAAGCTGTAGAGCCGGTTGGTGTTGAAACAATTAAACCATCACTGTGTTGGCGGTATACATATTGCCCATCAATATTCAGTTCAAAGTCGATCATGTGTACCGATTTACCCGAGTGCAGCACAATATCATTTAAAGCTACAGCATCATAAATCGACTCGCCTTTCGAGCGAATTTCCATTTCTAGCAAGAAACGTCGGTCTAGCTGAAACTCACCTTTGAGCACTTGATCTAACTTGAAAATCACTTCTGTCGGTTTGATATCGGTCAGGAAGCCCAAACGACCACGGTTCACCCCAATCACAGGAGTATTGTATTTCACCAAGGCACGTGCAGCATGAAGCAATGAACCATCACCGCCGACTACGATCACCAAATCGACGACTTCACCCAATAAATTACGGCTTACCGTCTGAGTATTATTATAGGGAACCAGCTGCGCTGTTTGCGTATCAAATACAGGATGTAATCCCAAACTCAAAATATGATCGTGGATCAAACATAGGGTTTCGATCACTGATGATTTGTCTGGACGACCAATCAACCCAATGTTTCGAAATGATTTATGTGAAATTTGCACCTGCGCTTTTGCTCCGCTTCGCCTCATTGGTATCATATCACTAACAGAAATGATTTAAAAAAACTTTAAAGTTTCGACTTTAGTGAAGTAGCTTCCAATATTTTGCATACATATAACAGTTTAAATATTGCAAAATACTGAAAAGCTTCGCATGATTAGCAAAATTTCTCAGGGTCTTATCACTATTTATGAAGTCTGAACGTGGCATAGGCATAATTGCACTGATTTTTTCGCTGTTGATTATCGGCGGATTTCTCGTGTTCAGCATTTATCTTATTCGTCTAGATAATATTGTACGGGATAAATTCGAAGGTCAACGTTGGGACATTCCAGCCAAGGTATTTGCTCGTCCTTTAGAAATTTATACTAATGCGCCTGTGAGCCAAGCAGACCTCAACCAAGAACTGAAACTTTTGGGTTATAACGCTCAAGATAGCTATGCGAAAACAGGGAGTTACGTTACTTCTGGCAATGTAACCTATATCCATACGCGTGGTTTTGACTTTGGTGATAGTGTCGACCCTGAACAAGTCCTTAAAGTGACCTTTGGTGAAGATCAAATCACTGAAGTGAGTGCAACCAAGCCTTCAAGCAGTGGTATTGCCCGCTTAGAGCCGATGTTAATTGGTGGTATTTATCCTCAGCACAATGAAGACCGTGTGCTGATTAAACTTGATAAAGTGCCTAAGCCTTTAATCCAAGCTTTAATTGCTACCGAAGACCGTAATTTCTATCAGCATCATGGTATTTCGATTCGTGGTACAGCACGTGCCATTGTGAGTAATGTCACAGGTGGTAAACGTCAAGGTGGTTCGACCCTCACTCAGCAATTGGTGAAAAATTTTTATTTATCGCCTGAGAGAACCATTAAGCGTAAGGCCAACGAAGCCTTAATGGCCATGCTGATTGAACTTCACTATGACAAAGATGAAATTCTTGAAGCTTATTTAAACGAAGTGAACTTAGGTCAAAACGGTAACTATTCCATCAATGGTTATGGTTTAGCCTCACAATTCTATTTTGGTTTACCCCTACGTGAACTAAATATTGCTCAGCAGGCTTATTTAGTCGGTTTGGTACAAGGCCCGACCCTATTTAATCCGTGGAAAAACCCTGAAGGTGCGATTAAACGCCGTAATATTGTGTTAAACAATATGGTAGTGATGGGCTATTTAACTCAGGAACAATATGAAACTGAGTCAGCGCGTCCATTAAATGTCATTACTAAACCAACATTGGGCCCTTCTCGCTTCCCTGACTATATGGATATCGTGCGTCGTCAATTGCGTACCGAATACCAAGAAAGCGATTTGACCAATCAAGGTCTGCGTATTTTCACCGCGATGGACCCGATTGCTCAAACTCGTGTACAAACTGCATTTAAAGAATCTGTGGCACGTTTAAGTAATGCCAATCCAGCACGCTTGAAAGAATTACAAGGCGCGGTACTGGTGTCTCATCCTGAAAATGGTGAATTGGTTTCAGCAGTCGGTTCAACGCAGGACTTTACTGGCTTTAACCGTACAATGGATGCTAAACGTCAAGTCGGTTCATTGCTAAAACCTGTGATTTACCTCAGTGCGATAGAATCAAACCGTTATAACTGGGCGAGTCAAATCGAAGACAGTCCTATCAGCATTCAAAGTGATGGCAAAGCTTGGACACCGAAAAACTATAGTGGTGGTGCACATGGTGTCGTACCAATGGTCGATGCCCTATCAAACTCTTATAACCTCTCTGCGGTACGCTTAGGTCAAGAGTTCGGTATGTCGACTTTTATTAACCATCTGAAAAAGTTTGGTGTGACTTCTAATATTCCAAGCTACCCTTCGATTTACCTTGGTGCTATCGATATGTCACCGATGGAAGTGATGAGTGTGTATGGCAACTTTGCAACCGGTGGCTTCAAATATCCAGTGAAAGCTATTCGTTCAGTGGTCGATGCCAATGGTCGTTTATTAGATCGTTATAGCTTAACGGTACAACCGACTATTGCACCTGATGCAGCCTTTATCTTGAACTATGGTTTACAACAAGTCATGAGTTCAGGGACAGGCCGTTCTGCTTATGCATCATTACCAGCTTCACTCAAACTTGCAGGTAAATCAGGGACAACCAATGATACGCGTGACTCATGGTTTGCAGGTTATTCAGGTAATTATTTAAGTGTGGTTTGGTTAGGTTTAGACAACAACAAAGTTACAGGCTTAACTGGTTCGTCAGGAGCACTTCCGGTTTGGACCAATGTCATGAAGCAGTTACGTCAAAAGCCAGTTAATTTACGTCAACCAGACAGCGTACAGTGGCATTGGTTAGACCGTTATTCAGGTAATTTATCTGCACAGCATTGTACAGGTGCGATGTATATTCCTCTGTCGCGCAACTCTATTCCAAATCAAGCGACGGCATGTGGTTCGACACAATATGAAGTAGAACCTTACACAGTTGATACTGAAGAGACGCAGCCAACTCAGGAACAAAATGATAGTTTAGGTGACTACATTCGTGAAAGTGATGTCGATAATGACCAGGGTTCATCTGATCAACCTCGCATCATCTCAAGTGGAGAGTATACAAATTAAATTGCAAAACATTAAAGTTTTAAAAACGTTCAGTATTCTGAGCGTTTTGACGATCATTTTGGCTGGTTGCCAAACCATAGTCGAACCTGAGCAAAAGCCGCCTGCTCCACCTGAAAAAAAGGCAGATATCCATGACTCTTCTGGGGTCATTATTACGCCATATGACCATCCAGAAATTAAACGTCAACGCATCGTTATTCCTGAGCAGAAAACCCAAATTCAAAAATTTGATGATGGTCGTGACTTGCCTGCATTCAAAAAATTGATGCAAACTACGCAAACCGCTTATGCCAATGGAAAATGGAATGAAGCTGAAAGTGCGGCAACTCAAGCACAGCGTTTGGCACCACAATCTGCGGAAACTTTTTTATATTTGGCAATGATCGCCAATCGAAAAAATCAGCCTGCGAATGCAGAATCGTTGGCACTGCGTGGATTAAGCTATGCTCAAACCAAGCCGATGAAACAACAGCTTTGGAATGTTGTTTTAAAAGCCGGTCAAATGCAAAAGAAAAGCAGCACCATTCAAAAAGCACAACAAGCAATTAAAGCTCTTTAAGCACCCCGTAAAAAAGCTTGATCTTAATTGAGATCAGGCTTTTTTATTTAAAACATACTAAAAGTAAGTTTATTTCTTATAGTTATTATTAAAAAATGTTACGCAGTAACATCAGAAGCATAATTTGATCTAAATAAAAGTACGATACACGGTAACGTCATCTGCAAGCGTTTGAGACAAGACTACATCTATTTAAAAATGTTTGCGATACTTTGGATAAATTGACGCTAGTGAACGAGTTTTGTCAGTGAGGTGCATTGCACCGCAAGATGGTTTCCTTGTGAAGCACGCTTCTCATTTTGCCTAATGAGAAGCATCGTTTCGTAAGAGTACCTCCAGCCGAAGGCTAATCCCTTTACTCAATCTCTAGATTTAAGACTCCGTCGTATCGGTTTAAAAATCATTTTAAAAATGCGTAATTATTTTTACGGGCGTAACATCAGTAAATAGCTTACAAATAGTAAGTCTATTTCTAACCAACCTTCACTGAATTTTACATAACGACTTTCAAATACGACTTTAATTCAATATACACATTCTAGTTTCTAAAAACTGCGAATACCTGCCACCCCATAAGCATGATGTTGCTGTGAAATAGACAATAATTCAGGACGCATGCCACCTAAAGCAAAAACAGGGATTTCTATGCTTCGTGCAATCTCAGAAAAATGCGCCCATCCTATACTTTGCGCCTCTGGATGACTTTGTGTCGCCAGAACTGGGCTCATAAAAATAGCCTCACAGCCAATTTTTTGCGCATGCAGTGCAGAAACTTGATCATGACAAGCGGCGATATAGCGCTTCCCAAGCTGTAAATCACCTTTATTTTTTTTCAGCAATTGGTGCTGCTTAAGATGTAAAGCCGAAATATGTGCTTGCACCTCTGTAGAGAGTAATGACCATAGATCTTCATTAATTATCAGTTGTTTTAAAATCACGGTAGGTAATTGATTTAATGCCTCTGCATTTTCTGCGCTGGCATCGACTCGCCAATAATACAACAGCGTCTCTTTAAGCGTTTCAAGTGTTGGTAAATCGGCGGTGATTTTGATCTGTTGCTGCCAATATAAACGCTGCAAAATAGCTTGATTGGCCTTTGGAAAATTCAAACTCATGAGTTGTTGACGCGAATACCAGGCCCATGGCTTTTGGATTTCATTCAGCAACGCATGCGGGACGGTGGCATGAAATAAATGTAATTTCACAATAACATCATCGTATTCATGTTGAATAAAATCAAAAGCATGCCAGTCATGTAAACCAATTCCAACCTCTTCAAAAATTTCACGACGACAAGCCTGTTCAGGACTTTCACCCTGCTCGACTTTACCGCCCGGAAACTCATGTTTATTGCCCTGATGTTGTTTTGCTTCACGCCAACCCACCAGTACTTTGTCTTGATGCAATAAAATCGCAATGGCGACATCGATTTGCGGTTTAGACATAGTTCCCTGCTCTCTACTCTGTTCCAATTGATATCTAAGTGTAAGCAAATTTATCTTTTTTATAAAATCCTAAAATTACCGTTGACAGGCCTATTCGATAATGATTATCATTTAAACCATTCAGAAATACACCACGGAGTCGACGGAATGAACGCACCATTTAGCCTTTTTACTCGTAGCAATGAAGCACACCACTCACTGCCAATGCTACATTCAAACAACCTTTTTGCTTTAGGACGTGAAATTCGCATTATGCATGCAGGTGAAGAATATCGACTACGTTTAACACGAAATAATCGCCTTATTTTGACCAAATAATTTCTGATAAAAATAATAATTATCAGCGCAATAAAAATAATCGTGGACACAAGCAGTAAGCCATTCGCTTACTGCTTTTTTAAGTTTTGTACTTAGTTAAATTAAGTTTTATAGCTACTCAAACTTAATTTAAATCGCAACACTCATCTTCCTCTCACAATACTCTTTCGCTCAAATTCCATAGGGTAAATTATGTTTTTAGCGGATTGGAAAAATGAGTTGTACCTTTAAGCCACCCAGTTCAGATGCATCCACACTGAATTGACCTTGATGTAACTGTACAATTTTTTGGGCAATTGAAATACCTAAACCTGAACCTTGCGTCTTCGTTCCCAATACACGGTAAAATCGCTCGCCAATGCGTTGCAATTCTGCGACTGTCAGTCCCGCACCTTGATTTTCAATCGTCCAAACCGCCTGCTGTGCTGTTACCGTTAAATCAATCTTTACCTGTCCTTGCTCAGGACTATAGCGAATTGCGTTATCAACTAAATTGCGCAGACAGCTAAACATCAACTCTGGGTTCATAGCAAACTGTACAGACTGGGTCTGTAGCTTCAATTCGATCTGTTTTTCTTCAATAAAAGGCTGTAAAGCGTCAAAGACTTGTAAACTCAGCTGTTCTAAGTCTTCTTGTTTTTTATCTAATTGCTCCGATTGCGTCGGGTCGAGCCGTGCCAAAATCAGTAGATTTTCCAACACGCGCGTTCCTCGATTAACATCGTGCTGTATGCTCAATAAATCCTGCTGAATGTCGGGATATTTTCGTTTTAATACCTGAAGTCGCATTTGAATCGCAGACAGCGGTGAGCGTAATTCATGTGAAGCATCGGATGTAAAGCGTTGTTCCGCCTCTAAGGCTTGATCTAATCGACTTAATAAAAAATTCAGCTGTGTTTGGATCGGCTCTAATTCTTGTAATACAGGTTCAGGTAAAACAATGGCTTGTAAGTCATCTACATTTTTTTCAGCGATTTGTTTTGAAAAAAGCTGTAAAACTTTCAATTGACGTTTAATCAAAATATGCAGTAATAGCCATTGGATCAACCAGACAATCAATAGAATCCCTGCATAGCCTAGTACGCTTTGCAGCGTTTCTCTGAGCCGTGTTTTCATCGGTTGAACGATTTGTACGCTTAATCCATCGTCCTGAAGTGCATAGCTACGCCAAAGCGCTCCGTCTCTCCATTGATAATTTAGCCCCTGTTTTAAATTGGGCTGATGTTCAAATGCTGTGTGTTGTTCTGATGTGGTTAAGACTTGCGACCCTTGCATGAGTTGATATTGCATATCAAACTCTTCACTCAGCTCATCTATTTGTTCGTCTTGCTTCAGCGTGAGATCAGTAGCAGTGAGCATGTCAGCCACTTCGTCCATCAGGGCATCATGTACACTCATGATGTGATAAAGACCAAATCCCAACATCAGACACAGGGAGATTGCTCCCGCCCAAATTGCACTGAGCAGTGAGGTTTTAATCAGTTGCGACTGTAAGGAAATGCTTTTTTTATCACTCATAGACTTAACTTTGTTGTGGAAGATTCATGCGATAACCCAAACCTCTTAAGGTTTTGATGTAATCACTGCCAATCTTCTTACGCAATTGGTAAATAAAAACTTCGATCGCATTACTTTCAACTTCATCCCCCCAAGCATAGAGTGATTCTTCGAGTTGGCTACGCGTCATAATATGCTCAGGATTTAACATCATCTTATGCAAGATTTGATATTCACGCGATGTCAGCGTAATCAATTCCGCATTTTTACGCAGCGTTTTGGCTTGTACATCTAAACTTAAATCCCCGAAAGTCAGAGAATTATCACGCTGTTGATGATGCAAGCGTAATTGGGCACGTACCCTTGCTGACAACTCTTCCAAGCTAAAGGGTTTTACCAAATAATCATGAGCACCCAGATCTAAACCTTCTACACGATCTGCAATACTGTCCCGAGCAGTAATGAATAAAACTGGTGTAAGCGGATGCAACTGTACGATACGTTTTAAAATTTCATCACCAGTTACTTTTGGTAAGCCACGATCTAAAAGTATGCAATCATATTGATGTTGTTCTAAAGCCAAAATAGCGTGATCGCCGCGATCAACCCAATCGACACTATAGCCATCCATTTCAAGCCATGTTTTTATACTGTCTGCTTGGGATGCATCATCTTCTGCCAATAAAATTCGCATCTTACCTACCCTATTTCTATGGTTCCGACTTCAGTGTATCGAACTTTTGCTCATATCTACTCATATCATAAAAAAACCACAGCAAGCCGTGGTTTTTTTATGGAGCAGCACTGTATTGAATGACAGGCTAAATTAAAATTTTACTTGATCGACATCCACTTCAACACGTTTTGTTGGTTTGTAATCAATGTCGATTTCTCCAATGAGCGTTACCGGTGTTTTAGCTGAAATCGCTTTGCCTTGCCAAAGTTCATCATCAATATCCACTGTAATGCTGCCTGTGCTATCGCGGAACTGATATTTTTCATCGCCCATCGATTTCACAACATAACCTTTCAATTGAACTTTACTATCATCTTTTAAGCCTAAGGCATGTTTCACAGATGTGGTTTTCATCGGTGCAACTGCTGTTTGATTAACGGCTGTATTCGCGACTGCAACCGATGCCACACCTGCAAATGCTAAACCACATACCAATTGAGTGAATGTTTTCATCTTCGGTCTCTCTTACTTTGTCTATTTCGATAGCGCTATTTAAACAAAGCAAGATGAGTCGAATCTTAAGCTGCAAAGACGTTTTTATTTACTTTGATCGAACCATTAGTTGAGCGGCACGACACGCAGGACTTCTTCTAAAGTGGTTACCCCTGCAAGTACTTTACGCGCACCGGCAATTCGTAATGGCTCGACATGCTCTTTACGAGCCTGTGTACGTAGTTGGGTTAGATCTGCATTAGCACCAATCAATTGCTTGGTTTCAATACTGAGTGGCATAAATTCATAAATTCCCACACGGCCTTTATAACCCGTTTGACGGCATTCATCACAGCCCACCGCCTCGTAAACAAAATCAGGCATTTGAATCGCATATTCAAAGGTCAGATGTTTCCACTCTTGTTCATTGATAAAAGTCTCACGCTTACAATGTGGACAGAGTTGACGAACTAGACGTTGTGCCAAAACCCCTAATATGGTCGCTGCGGTTAAAAAAGGCTGAATACCTAGGTCATGTAATCGCGTCAAACTCGATGGTGCATCATTGGTATGTAAAGTTGAAAGCACCAAATGACCTGTTAATGCAGCTTGGATCGCCATATTTGCCGTATCATGATCTCGTATCTCCCCGACCATGATAATGTCAGGGTCTTGACGCATTAAAGCCCGTACACCATCAGCAAAGCCCAGATCAATCCCTGTATTCACCTGCATTTGGTTAAAGCTTGGCTCTAACATCTCAATCGGGTCTTCAATGGTGCAGACATTCACTTCTTCAGTTGCTAATTGTTTGAGTGATGAATAAAGCGTGGTGGTCTTACCTGAACCTGTCGGACCAGTCACTAAAATAATACCGTGACTATGACTGGTTAAGGCCTTCCAATCATCCAGCAGACGCCCTTCAAAACCGAGCTGTTGGAAGCTACGTACCAAGACTTCAGGGTCAAAAATACGCATAACCAACTTTTCACCAAAAGCTGTTGGCAACGTCGATAAACGTAGCTCTGTTTCTTGGCCTTTGGGTGTACGGGTTTTTAAACGTCCATCTTGCGGCTTACGCTTTTCCGCCACATTCATCCGACCTAAGATCTTAATTCGCGAGACCACGGCTGTCAGGGTATTTGCGGGCATGTTGTAGATGGTATGTAATACCCCATCGATACGAAAACGCACCTTTCCTGTATCTTTACGCGGCTCGAGGTGAATATCACTTGCACCTTGTTCGAAGGCAAACTGTAAGACCCAATCGACAAGCTTCACAATATGCTGATCATTGGCATCTGGATTTTGTGTATCACCTAATTGTAATAGTGCTTCAACGCCTTTATTTTCACGGTCATAACTCGATGATTTTTGCGAATTACTGACTGCGCGACTCACTTGGTAATATTCAACCAAGTAGCGCTGTAGTTGATCTGGACTGAGTAATACACGTTGAATCTTGCGTGGTAATACCGTTCTTTCTAAGTTGGCAATCCATTCATTTTTATAAGGTTGATCCGTTGCAATCAACACATGCTCATTTTGTAATTCAACCGCTAAAATGCGATTTCGTACTGCAAATTCCTGCGACATAATTGCAGTCAGTGCAGGCACATCAGCTTTTAAAGGATCGATAATATAAAACGGTACACCTGACTTTTCTGCCAACCATTGGCAGAGTCTATTGAGCGTTAAGGTAGACTGCGGATGACTCTGATCGACTAAATTAAAATTGGCAATCCATTGTAAAGGATGCCATTTTAACTGCTCACGCTGACGGTGCGTGGTTTGAATCAGCATTTTGTCCCGTTCAGTAATACGTCCATCTTTTTGCAATTGGTCTAAACACCAAGAAGTGTCAATTTCAAAATTAAAAGTCATTGTTCTATGTTCCCCAAACATAAAACTACTATAGCAAAAAAATTCTAAAGGCACGCTTGTGTCATTTGTGTTTTGCACATAGGTTTTCTGAAAGCATACTATTTTTTTTATTAATAAAAACATTCATAAATTTAAGCTATAATAAATTTGCCTCTCAGGGCTTTATAACAACGATATAAGAAGATTTATGATGAAAATAAAAATATTAGCAATTTATACGATGACTATTCTTAGCATAACTGCCTGCGGCAGTGGCGGTGGAAGCTCTACATCTAATAATAATTCCAGTGAAAATCCACCAGTACCAAATGCTGCTTTCCAACAGTGGTCAACTTTTGAACTCGACAGTGAAAGTGATGTGCTGTCATACGAAAGTGATACTGCAACTATCGATAATGGTAAATTATATACTTCAGAAAGTAGCGATTCATTTATGGTCACAACGAATGGCTTGTATGATGAAGGATCTCTACACAGTTCGTATGGCTATCTGAATGGCAATATATCCATTGCAAATAATGTGTGGACGCTAAGTCCTCATTCCTCTATTAATTCATCAGGTCTAAAAATTACAACAACAATGAAATCTTTCAATCTTGAAGGTGAAATCATTGCCTCTCAAGTTGATGCCTATAATTATTGGATCATAAAAAATAATATTACTGATTCAAGCAACTATATTTCTAACGATGCTCTCAAATACTTAACAGCTATTTCAAATATTAAGTTTCCCGCTGGTTCTCGCTGTTTACAATTAAATAAAGTATCAAATAGTGAACAGTATTTAGATTTAACAGATTCCTCAGATAGTGAAAGTCAAAGTTTTTTAGCTGACTGGTGGGCTGATCTTAGTACAGATATTACTGCGAAAAAATACATCATGAAAGATACTGTAGCCTATACCGTAGCTGATGATGAGAGTGAATATGGCGTAGCTCAATATAAAAATCGTTTCTATGACGCTTACCCATCTCCTAAAGGAGTGGAATACAATATGCAGGATTTAATTAAGATTATTGATAATTGGATAAATACTTCAACAAATCCTACTCAAAAAACTCAATTTTTAGAGTTTAAACAATTAGCTGAGAACTCTTGCAGCATGTATAACGATGTTGCTCTTAACGCAATCAAACAAAGTTTTGCAGCAAATAAATAATTTACACATTTAATAAAAAAGGAGCTGAAAGCTCCTTTTTTATTGAGATATTTCAACAATCAAAACATGTTGTTTACTGACCTGAAATTTCACATTCAATCCACCAAACAACATGCCGTACACACGTTCATCATCATGCTGATAGGCAGGACGTGGATCTAAACTCAATACCTGCTCAAGTTCAGCCCTTAATTGCGCGGTTAAATTGCCATTATTCAAAAATACCTGTTTTTGTTGCTCAGCGTGCTCTGACCAAATCACAGATTTTCTTTCTGGCTCATCCTGCGCATAACCGCTTTGCGCATCCATAACTGCATCTGAATATTGAATATAGGGTTTGATATCTAAAATTGGTGTTCCATCCAACAAATCACTACCGACCACATAGACACATACCGATTTTCCGACTTTTTTCACTCCTTTGAGCTGCACAACCGACAAGCCCATAGGTGACGGTCGGTACATACTTCGTGTCGCAAATACCCCGATTTTTTGATTACCACCTAAACGCGGAGGACGAACTTGCGGACGAAATTTTGTCGAATCTGCATTTTTATTTTCATGAAACTGCCAAATCAGCCAAAGATGACTAAAATCTTCAATTCCCTCAAAAGCCAGTAAATCGTTATAAGGTTCCACCATTTCAATATAAGATTCGACCTGCACCAAATTCGGCTGACGTGGAATACCAAATTTTTCTCGGTAAGGAGATTTCATATACCCGATAATTGGCATTTTAAGCTCAGACATAATCACTTTTTCTGATAAGTTCAATTAAATATATTCAGTTTATCGAGAATGATTTTAGATTAGAATAGTAAGCTGTTCTAATTTGATAATTTTATTGAGACCTTTAATGGCTGCTTTTAACGTCGAAAAGATTACTCACGTCCACCATTGGAATGACACTTTATTCTCTTTTAAAACCACTCGTGACACTGCACTGCGTTTTAAAAACGGTCAATTTGTGATGATCGGCCTTGAAGTAAATGATAAGCCTTTAATGCGCGCTTATTCTATTGCAAGCGCAAACTATGAAGAAGAATTAGAGTTTTTCTCTATTAAAGTTCCAGATGGTCCTTTAACGTCTATTTTACAAAAAGTAAAAGTTGGCGATGAAATTTTAGTGTCTAAAAAACCTACAGGTACTTTAGTTCTAGATGACTTAAACCCTGGTAAAAACTTATACCTTCTTTCTTCAGGTACAGGTCTTGCACCATTCCTTTCTGTAATTCGTGACCCTGAAACTTACGAACGTTTTGAAAAAATCATTGTTGTACATGGTACTCGTTTCATTTCGGAATTGGCTTATCAAGATTTAATCTTAGATGAAATTCCTAACCACGAATTCTTTGGTGAATTAGGCGCGAAAGAAAAATTGGTTTACTACCCTACTGTAACTCGTGAAGAATTCCATACTCAAGGCCGTGTAACTACTGCCATTGAATCTGGTCAACTTTTCGAAAAAATCGGTCTACCACGCTTCAACCCTGAAACTGACCGCGCAATGCTTTGCGGTTCACCTGCATTCCTAGACGACGTTGCTGCACTACTTGACCAGCACGGTTTGAAAGAATCTCCTAAGATGGGCGTTCTAGGCGACTACGTGATTGAACGTGCATTCGTTGAAAAATAATTAGCTGTAAATTAAAAAGCGCATGTCATCATGCGCTTTTTTTTATCTATATGCCACTCATGACTGATACAGCTATTTTTCTTCTTTTACCTTCAATTCATCAATAATTTTTGCTCTCCACTCTAAACCTTTCTCAGTAGCATCAGGTAATTCATTCGATAAATTAATTTCCACACTGTCATCTGGATATATATGTACAGCTAAATATTTTTTATCTTTTAAATTTTCATTCGTCAATGTGGGGACATTGGTTGCAATATGCTTTTTAGAGCTATTACCTTCTCCCCATTTAATATATTGAGCTCCTGTTATCACTGCTGATCTTTTCGTTCCACTACCTAGCCCTCCACCTAACTCCTCTCCATTTAATTCAACAATATATGGAATATAACTTGCATCATAACCATAAGATGTTGTCGTCAATACATAAGTTTTTGTTGAATGTGTATTACACCCTATTAAACTCATTGCTGAAAGCATAATAAGCATTAAATTCGTTTTTAAAACTTTCATCATTATCCTTTTAAAAATATTGGGTTTTAATTTATTTAATTAAAAATAATAATCAAAGAAAATTAAAAATATTATCCATTAGAAACGAATAACCAAAAGGAAAATTTATCCTATTTATCACCAGCAAACTGCCAATATACATTCGCATCCATTTTAAAATGCCCCCCCCGAATGGCATCTACTTATTCAGTCAGATACCAAATCGTTAGACCCCAAGGATTATCTTTAATCTCAGGCATACCTTCTCCTTGATTAAAATGACGTTTTTCCATGTTATTCGCAGGACTATACCATTCACTTGTTTTAGGGCAAATTTGTCCTGCTTCGCATCTTAGTGTTTTTGTACTAGGATTACTTATATCCTTCTCGCAAGGTACAAATTCTCGGGCAAATTTAACCAAATCTTTTGGATAAATCATATGTGTTATTTCGCTATCATCTAAATCTAGCAAATAAACGTAAGCAGCAGCTTCTATAGCCCAATAGCCAAAATAACCTCCATTTTCCATTTTATGTAAGTCATACCATGGAGCACTTTCAAATGCGGGATACCATAATTTCAAATATTCCTGTATATCCTGAATACTCTCTTCTTTAGTATCTCTATAATTACTAAAAATTAATGGGCGATATGGATTATCAAAAAAACCATTGATCTACATCATATCTATCCATCAACTCAAATGATAAAAAGTCCTCATACAGCGTATCTAATTGTTCTGTTTGCTCATGGTAAATTTTGTCTTGCATCGCTGCAATACGTGGTAATAGGTCTCTTCTGTGTAATAGATAACACAGTCCTATCAACTGCATACATCTTTCGTACTCATCTATAGCGGTAAAATAAAATGGCGCCCAATCATTATTTTTTCTGCAGCTCTAAATGCGATTGTATATTTTTCATAAGCAATTATTACATCTTCAAAAATTAATCTTAAATCTAAAATCTTATATCCTGACGTCAATAATAGCGAAAATAAATTATATGAGTACTCAGCATGAGTGCTCATTGCTAACTTCTTTTTTTCTTCAAGGTTATCGCCACTTCCCCCTACATTATTAAACCAATAATCAATATATTCTCTATAATGATCAGCAAACGTGATTAAATTATCCTCAGTTAAATAAAACTGTCTTTTCTTTTTATCAAAAACCATTCTGATTCCCAAAAATAATGCCCCGAAGGGCATGTTTTATTTATTCCTCACCATTAAAATACCAGTACACTTCACCCCAATCTGTTTCAGAAAATGTTGGTAACATTTCACCTCTTAACACATGAACACGTGAATCCTCTTGTGCAGGGGTTGTCCAATAGCCCGTTTTTAGGGATTTTTCGCCAGCTTTGACTTTTATTACAGTTAGATTCTCTTAGGTTACTTCAGATTGAGTATTATTTTTACGAGCCCATGCAACTATATCTTTAGGATAAAACAAATGTTTATGTAAAGAACTTTCATCCAAATCTAGTAAATAAACAAGAGCTGCTGCTTCAAAAGCCCAGTAACCAACATATGAATAATTATCTAAATTTAAATGACTATTGTACCAAAGTGTATTTTTATGCATTTGATACCAATCAGCCAAATATTCATCCAACAGTTCAATCGCATGATTTTTGTTATTTTTAATTATTACATTATCAATCACATCGCATAATATTGAAAAATTATAACTATATATCCCATCTCTTTCAGTATCTGGATGATTAGAATCCGTTAGTTTTAAAAACTTATTAATCACTTCATCTTCACTAAAAGTTCCTCCATCCTCGCCATTGATTAATTGTTTAATTGTAGATAATAAATTATTTTTATTTAGCAATACTGCTAAGCTAATTGTACTTAATGCAATAAAACCACCTTCACCACCAATAACAACTGGCTTTTTACTTGCTTTAAAAACTCCTAATGCTTCTGCTTGTTTTTCATAACCTTCTATTACTTTTTCAAATAATGGAGATATTTCTTCTATTGGCTTTCCTGCAGTATAATGAAGATATAATAAAGAATGATAGATCCATGTAATAGATTGCCATCTTGAAGCTTCTCCACAATTATATTGATCATCTTCAAATGTATCACTTTCTAAATATAAGGGTATTCCTTCTTCATTGTATTCTTTAGTCTTTAAATAATACTCTTCAGTTAAAAAAATCTGTCTTTTATATTTATCGAAATTCATATTAATCCTAAAATTAATGCCCCGAATGGCATCTACTTATTCAGTCAGATACCAAATCGTTAATCCCCAAGGGTTATCTTTAATCTCAGGCATATCTTCTCCTTGATTAAAATGACGTTTTTCCATGTTATTCGCAGGACTATACCACTCACCTGTTTTAGGGCAAATTTGGCCTGCTTCGCATCTTAGAGTTTTTGTACTAGGATTACTTATATCCTTCTCGCAAGGTACAAATTCTCGGGCAAATTTAACCAAATCCTTTGGATAAATCATATGTGTTATTTCGCTATCATCTAAATCTAGCAAATAAACGTAAGCAGCAGCTTCTATAGCCCAATATCCAAAGTACAAACCTTCATCCATTTTATGGGTATCATGCCAAGCTGCACTTTCAAATGCGGGATACCATAATTTCAAATATTCCTGTATATCATGAATACTCTCTTCTTTAGTATCTCTATATTTACTAAAAATTAATGGGCGATATGGATTATCAAAAAACCATTGATCCACATCATATCTATCCGTCAACTCAAATGATAAAAAATCCTCATACAGCGTATCTAATTGTTCTGTTTGCTCATGGTAAATTTTGTCCTGCATCGCTGCAATACGTGGTAATAAGTCTCTTCTATGTAATAGATAACACAGTCCTATCAACTGCATACATCTTTCGTACTCATCTATTGCGGTGAAATAAAATGGTGCCCAATCTTCATCCTCCTCGTCTTTGCGCAAGGCTATTGTATATTCTTCATATTTCGTAATTATATTTTCTAATTCTATTCTGAGAGGTTGAATCGACTTACCAATTGTATAATGTAAACTAAATAATTGATAAGCTTCTTCAGCGATATAATAATTTAACCGTCTTAAATCATTTATGGATCCATTATACTCAATTTTTTTTTGAACCAATCTATGATAAGAGTTTAATAAGTACTTCGTGATTTCAATATAAGTATTTTCAGTTAGAAAAATTTGTCGAATTTGTTTTTTATAGATGTCCATATCTATTCCAAAATGCCCCGAATGGCATCTACTTATTCAGTCAGATACCAAATCGTTAATCCCCAAGGGTTATCTTTACTCTCAGACATAACATCACCCTGTTTAAAATGACGTTTTTCCATGTTATTCGCAGGACTATACCATTCACCTGTTTTAAGGCAAATTTGACCTGCTTCGCATTTTAATGTTTTTGTACTTGGATTACTTATATCCTTCTCGCAAGGTACAAATTCTCGGGCAAATTTAACCAAATCTTTTGGATAAATCATATGTGTTATTTCGCTATCATCTAAATCTAGCAAATAAACGTAAGCAGCAGCTTCTATAGCCCAATATCCAAAGTACAAACCTTCATCCATTTTATGGGTATCATGCCAAGCTGCACTTTCAAATGCGGGATACCATAATTTCAAATATTCCTGTATATCTTGAATACTCTCTTCTTTAGTATCTCTATATTTACTAAAAATTAATGGGCGATATGGATTATCAAAAAACCATTGATCTACATCATATCTATCCATCAACTCAAATGATAAAAAGTCCTCATACAGCGTATCTAATTGTTCTGTTTGCTCATGGTAAATTTTGTCTTGCATCGCTGCAATACGTGGTAATAAGTCTCTTCTGTGTAATAGATAACACAGTCCTATCAACTGCATACATCTTTCGTACTCATCTATAGCTGTAAAATAAAATGGTGCCCAATCTTCATCCTTCTCGTCTTTGCGTAAAGCTATTGTATATTCTTCATATTTCGTAATTACATCTTCTAATTGAATTCTAAGTGTAGAAATATCAAACCCAGCGGTAAAATTTAGACTTAATAAATCATAAGAATAGATCTCTTTCATAAATCAAAAAACGATCTATCTCTTGCTTATTATTTGTACCAAATAATTTTAAATATACATGCATAATTTGCAGATGAAATACGTCGATTCAACAAAGCTTTCTGAAACACAGTTTAAGCGATATACAGGCATCTCATGGTCAACCTTTGATTTAATGGTTGAACAGCTAAAAATGCTGGTGCCTGCTAAAGGTAGACCATCAAAGTTAAGTGTAGAAGATCAAATTCTTCTATGCTTAAGCTATTGGCGTGAATACCGAACATTGTTTCATGTCGCAACGAGTTTTGGCGTGTCAGAGCCTACTGCTTCAAGAATTGTCCGCCACGTAGAAGATTGCCTGATCAAGTCTAATCTATTTAATTTACCCAAAAGTTTGCCTGAAGGCGAAGGTATCGACTGGAATGTGGTGATCGTAGATGCCACAGAAATTCCAATACAAAGACCTAAAAAAACAGAATAAAAGCTATAGTGGCAAGAAGAAAGCACATACTTTTAAAGTTCAAGCCATTATCCATTATAGAACACAGCAAGTTCTGAGTTTATGTACGAGTCGTGGTGCTGTACATGATTTCGAGCTTTTCAAACGTAATTTGAATCATATTCCTAAAGGTGCTTTTATTCTTGCAGATAAAGGCTATCAAGGTATCTATGCAATGTATCCAAATAGCTTATTGCCTCTAAAAGCAAAGAGACGCTGCAAACTAGATCCCGAGCTAAAAGTTTACAATCAAGAAATCAATAAAAGAAGAATTGGGATTGAACATGTATTCGGCAGTTTGAAAACTTTCAAAATCATTGCCGAACGATATCGTAATCGAGGTAAAAGACTAGGTTTAAGATTCAATTTAATTGCTGGAATCTATAACATGGAGCTGAATAAAAAATGATTTATGAAAGAACTCTAATGTAGTGGCTTTGTTGCACAAAGATTTCATAACTATATGATTTTAAAAGTTTTGATTGTTTTTTGATCCAAAATTAAATTTATTTAAATCAGATGCTTACATATTTATGCAACAAAGCCTAATGTAGTGATAAGTAATAATCTAATCTTCTTATATCAGATGGACTGTCTTCATATATTTTTTTACTTTCTAAAATTTCAATGAGTAATTCTTTTAAAAATATATTTACTCTATTGTAAACTTCATCTGTTAAAAATAATTGTCTTTTCTTTTTATCAAAAATCATTCTTATTCCAAAAATAATGCCCCGAAGGGCATAAATCATTCTTCACCATCAAACTGCCAGTACACATCACCCCAATCACTTTCAAAATCAGGGAATATATCACCTTGTTTAAAATATTGACGTGAGTTTTCTTTAGCAAAAGTATACCAATATCCTGCGTGAGGACATGGGCTACCGGCAATAACAATATCTATTCTTTCTGGTTCTTGAACTTCAACTTTCACTCGTTTTAATTCAGGCCAAGTGCTGTCTTCATCAAATCGTGCAATCCATTGCTTTGAACTTACGGCATCAAAACGTGGATTTGGATCATCTGACCACGCATCTAAAGTGGTCAGTTTTAAGTTATCACAACGTATCGGTTTAATTAGTTCATTTGCCATCACCAATAAATCAGGAACACCTTCTTCAACTGGATAAAGTGAAAGCTCTCCCAAACGTATCCATAAGCTGTATTTTGTTGAATCTTCTAGGTCTATAATTTTAGTAATTTCAATTCGTGGATCATCCAGTTTTTCACGAATTTGTTCTTCACTCAAGCCTAGTTTCTCTAGCCAGTAGGGAGAAAGTAAAAAGCACCATGTTGGGGTACGAATACCGCCACCTAAACCATCCCGATCTTCTGCAATAAACATATTTTCATGAGAAAACTCCATACCAGGATGATCAATATCGAGCCCGTAAAAATAATCCGTGAAAGTCCGTTCAACTGTTTCAAATTCAGGAGAAACAAATGCAAATTGACTTGTGTTTCCAATTTCATATCCACTATATGCTTGAATTGGGTTAAGCATTTCTAGACATTTTTGAACAAATGAGTACCAAATATCTTTATTGGATCTATACCATTGATCACCAAAAGTTAATTTTAGACTAGAATAGCGCTCACTAGAGTCTCTAATCTTTGCACTTAAAGCCCAACGTGGACTTTGATCTTGAGATTGTGCAGATGTTGCACCTAAATAGTAAATGAAATATTTTTTATAAATTTTTGCCATTTCAGCTGATATTTCTTCACGACTTCTAATCCATGAAATTGCCTTTTTCCAAACTTCAGTATCACATCGAAATCTTAAATGAAATGGCTTATCAATTATTTCGAATTCAAATTTCTCATAAATATCAATTACTTTTATCAAAAATTCTTGCGCATTTGTTTTTTTTTGATCAATATAAAATGTAATATAAGGGCAAACTCCGAACTCTTTTTTTTCTTCCCCATAAATTATTGATGTATCAAGAGGAATATCTCGAACTAATTCTTCTATTTCCTCATCATTTAAATAAACTTGTGCTGTGCTCATAAAATATTCTTTTAATTAATACTTCTTTTTTTAGAGATCCAATATTATCAAGTCCCGAAGGCATAAATTACTCTTCACCATCAAACTGCCAATACACATCGCCCCAATCACTTTCAAAATCAGGAAAAACATCTCCCAAGTTAAAGTATTGACGTGAGTTCACTTTAGCAACTGTAAACCAATAACCCTGTTGAGGACATTTTTCCCCAGCTTTAATTGAAAATTTATTATGATTTTCAAGAAAATTTATTACTGAAGTTTTGAGCTTGAATTTGTGATAAAATTCAACCAAATCTTTAGGGTAATATAAGTATTCATGTAAGACAGTATCATTCTCTATCTCTAACAGAATAACAGCGCACGCTGCTTCAAAAGCCCAGTATCCATAATAGCCACCTTCTGATTTATGAGTATCATGCCAAGGCGCACCTGATAAATCTTTGTACCAATTCTTTAAAAACTTACGGACAAAAGCTAAAGAAATTTCATTATCTTGATTTGAAAAGGCTTCACATAATAATAAGTAAGGTTTTGGTACTAATACTGTTGAACAATCATATCTATTTTCATCTGAAAAAGATAAATACTCTTCAATTAGCCAATCTTGAGCAACATTTTCTCTCATTTCTCCGTCAATTAATTTCGCAACTCTAGGTAGCAAATCCTTTCGGTGGAGTAAATAACACAAACTGATTAACCAAATACATGGACAATAGCCATCAATAGTAAATAATTCAAAAACTGGTAAGTTTATATTTTTATGATAACTTCTTAATTTACTTCCATATTGCTCATAATAGTCAATAACTATTTCAATTTGGCTTCTAATAAAAGGTAAACTATTGCCAGCTGTATATTCCAATATAAGCAGATTTAAATAGTCCTCTGCTACGATAGCATAAGAGTATACCCATCTTTCTTCTATTGAATCACCAACACCTGTAGGATTTACTTTAAAAGTTTCAATAGTGTTCAGAGTTTCCACCTTTAATGTTTCATACATTTGAGGTGTAAGAAATTGTTGTCTTTTTATATTAACTAAATCCATTTTATGCCCAAAAACTGCCCCGAAGGGCATATTTTCACTTATTCTTCACCGTCAAACTGCCAATATACATCCCCCCAATCACTTTCAAAATCAGGGAATATTTCCCCTTGTTTAAAGTATTTACGAGTGTTTTCCTTGGCTACACTGAACCAATAACCTGATTGAGGACATTTTTTACCTGCTTGAATTGATACTTTTTGATATTTAGTTAGGAGGTCAATTTCAGCACTACTAGGTTTAAATGTACGATAGAACTCTATTAAGTCTTTAGGATAATAGAGGTATTCATGAAATTCTTTATCATTTTCTATTTCTAATAGAATAACAGCACAAGCTGCTTCAAAAGCCCAATATCCATAATATCCACCCTCTGATTTATGGGTATCATGCCATGGAGCTCCAGATAAATCTTTATACCATTTTTTTAAAAATTTGTTTAAATGCTTGAATGAAACTTTATTATCTTGGGTCACAAATGCATTGGATAACTCAAAATAAGGATTTGAAAAAAGGACATCTGAACAATCAAAACGGTTATCGTCATTAAAAGCCAAAAATTCCTCTACAATCCAATCTTTCCCTCCATTTTCTTGATCCTCTCCATCAACAAGGTTAGCTACCAACGGTAGTAAATCAGTTCTTTTTAATAAATAACAAAGGCTGATAATCCATATATATACACAATAGTCATCTAAAATTTCGATGTCAAAAACACTAAAATTATTATTTTTATAATAGGCTCTTTGTTTTATAGAGAGTTCCTTGAATAATTCAATTACTTTATCAAATTCTAAGCGTAAATACTCAATCGGTTTACCAGCAGTATAGTCCAAAATAAGCAAATCAAACTGATATCTAGACGCTATCGAATAAGAGTCTATCCATCCTGCTTCGATATCATCATCATCATTTGATTCACTTAAAAAACTTTCTATGGCGCTGACAAGCTCACTCCTTGTAGATTGATAGTAACTTTCATCTAAAAATTGTTGTCTACGATTAAACTTAAATTCCATCATAAATAAATTTCCAATTATTTATTATTAACAACGATACTAATGTCTTTATCAGTCCAAACCTTTGTAGCTGTATGAATAGAATGTTCTTTATCAGTTACTGTTTGTTTAGATAAGAATTTAATTAATGCAACAGCATGTTCTACTACCTGCAATCCACTAAAAAAAATAACATATCTTTCATATCTTCTTTTTTTCAATATTATTGGAGCTAGCTTAATTCCTACTGATTTAACAAGACGATTTGTTATCCAATGATGGCTCATTTGAACTACTTTTCCACTAGAATCTCTATATTTTTCGCCACCTAAAGTTAGATTACGATTAGTTGAACTAGTGTTAGTACGGTTTCTAGAAGTTCTGCCAGATCTTTGTTGTTGTTGAGGTATTGATTTATCAATACCATTTTTATCATTAGCATCACCTAATAAATCTCTAAGTGAAGCAGCAGGATTTTGGCTACATTTAGCCTCAATAATTGCATATGGTTTTGCGTCATTATTATTTTTCTTCCAAACTCCATCTATACCACGCCCTCTACTTTTAATAGAAAATAGATTTACCATTTCCCCATTATCATTCAATTTATGAGAGTTTTTCGTTCCTATCTTATCATGTGTTGAAGTTCCCCAGCCTTTAATTTCTTGGCAATAGTAATCTGCCATATGCTCACCTAGAATACCTTTAAATTTATTAGATAAATTAGTTATAGCTGTTTGGCCTATTGACGAATTATTGGTACTGTTAGATTTGCCCTGATTTGTATTGTTTGTATTACCACTACCATTAGTTGAGTTTGGCTTAGTCGTTTGAGTCTTTGAGCGTGCATTTGCATCTGCAGAGGTTTTTCTACTTTTTATTAACCAACCATCAACTTCTTTTTTAAATTCTTGTAATTGTTTACCTAAATTTCTTCTAATTTGATCTACGTTTTTACGCGCTTGAGGACTTAATTGATTTAGTACTTGAGGGTTGGTTAAAATTTTATCTAAATTTTTTTGTAATGCATTTAAATTTAAACATTTACGAATCAGTTGTTCAGGATCACCTTTCCCAAGCTTTCGGATACCATCCAAAATACTATCCATTGGTAAAGCGCCTTTTTTGACACTTTTTAATGACATTTTAACAGCATCACCACCACCAGGAACTAAGCCAATTAACGCAGTGATAAGATCAAACCATCCAGCAGGACTTGTTGGATTTGCAGATAAAATGATAATTGCTTTAATAATATCTCTCGCGTCTACCAATTGACCTAAAACAGGTACACAGCCAATTACCGTCTCCGCTAAAATTGCCCAACCACCAGTACTTTCACCTTTAAAGAAAGTCATAGTGTCTTTTTTTAAACTTTGTAGCCATCCACCGGGAACAGAATCTACAGAACGTTTATATTTAGCGACAGAGCCCATTATTTCGCTCCATTCTGTAAGTTATTTGTAAGTTTTTGATATGCTTCTTCATCTAATAGTGACCAAATATCATCGTCAATAGTGTCTGTATCTTCAATTTCTGCATCTAGGTCATCGGGAATGTCTTTTTTAAACTCTGACGGATCTTCCCCATAATAAATTTCAGATTTTCCTTTAGGTACATTTTCTAATTTTGCATATCCTTTATCATCTAATACACCTTCTCTATAACTTCCGTCTTCAAAAAAGACTTTAAAAGGAGCTCCTTTAACTGGTGATAAATCATCATAATGGTAGTTCAATTCCATCCAATTTTGCATTTCACCTAATAATGGTAAAGTAATATTTTTTGGTTGAGCCGTACTTCCACCTGTAAATAAATGCTGCCCGGCCTTTACCTCAAACTTCGCTGCAGTTGTTGGAAATATTCCTGCACTGGTAATTTTAAGTTGAGAGCCCCCCGCAGTAAGGATAATTTCCTTAGGACTTTTTATATCAACATTTTCTTCCGTGGAAATAATTTGAATACCCTTTCGTGCAATCAAATCTGCCCCATCTCCTTGGGCTTGGATTTCAACTTTGCCTTTGCCTGCATACGCACGTAAACCTTCTTGTGCCGCAAATAGACTGATCTTGCTTTGTGCATGGGCAATTAAGGATTTTTGACTGCTGAGGTTGATGCTATCCCCTGCACTTTGGCTGATTTGTCCATCTGCTGAAAGATGAATATCTTCCTGACTACTCACAGCAATTGAGTTCGGTGCAGATAAAATCATTAAGGCATGTTTAAAGGCATCAGCTTTTTCTTTACTGCCTTTTTCAATTTGTCCAAGGAAGTTTTTCAGGTTATCTAAGACTTCAAGCGGGTCAGTTTGCTGGTTTTTCGCCACTTCACTTAAGGCTTTGCTGCTGTTTAAGTTCGCTTCGATTTGTTCTTTCGCCGCTTGTGCGTCGAGGTGCATTGCTGCTGCTTGTTGTTGTGGGTGTGTGCTGACAAGGAGCCCTTGTCCTGCTCGTACTGCGCCCCATTGGTCGGTTCTCAGTTCAAAGCCTTCGCCTCGACCGTCACTTTCTGCGGTTTCTTTGGGATGACTGAGGTTACCGAGGTTGAGCTGAGTCGCGCCATGGGTGCTTTGTAATTGTGTCGAGATTTGTCCCGTCGTGTCGTCAAAACGTAGTTGTCCAAAGCCTTCGCCTTGTACTTCCTTACTTTTTATTCCAGCTAGTTTTTTGGTGTCTGGCAGTTTGCCTTTACTATCAAATTGGGTTGGACTGCGCTGTGCTTCATGTATACGCCCCACCACAAATGGGCGGTCGATGTTGCCGTCAAAGAAATCGATGACCACGATTTCATTAATGCGTGGCAAGAAGCGTGCGCCATAACCTTCACCTGCCCATGGTGTAAGCACATCTACCCATGCAGAATCTGTGTCATTGTCATTGCTGCCTGCTCCGCCATCATGGCTGTGGTCACCACCACGAGTAAATAAGAAGCGGACTTTGATTCGTCCCCATTCATCGACATGTATTTCTTCACCACTTGGCCCAACGACTTTGGCGCGTTGCGGATGGGTGCTTGGACGGTGTTCGAGTGGGTTATATTCAGGAACGGTCGAAATATTGCGGCGTTGTAATGTGAGCTGATTGGCCTGACGCTCGGCCTGTTCATGGATCGGTTTAATGTTCCACTGGCTTTGTTCAATCAGTTGATTGACTTGTTCAGAGAGGTCTTTGGGTAAGTTATTTTGGTTATAGAATTTCTTTTCTGTAATTAAAAATTGTTTGTCTGCACCACTGTGTTGATCGATTTCTGGGTGTTCATTCAATTCAAACCAATAACCGACTTGGGTATCACGCACGGTCGATTGTGCATTGAATTTTTTCGATTGCAGCTCGTGATAGCGCGTTAGGTTTTGATTCAATTTTTCAATTTGGCTATTGGATGAAGCGGTAGCTTGGTCTTCGCCTTTTAAGTCCTGCATCCATGCAGGGCTGATATGCCATGCTTGTTCCAAACTTAAGCTGGCATTGTCTTGGCTTTGGCTATGCTGATGTTTACTTTGAACTGAACCTGCGCCTTCTTCTTGGCTGAGACCATCGGCTTGCCAGCGCTGTATGTGTACCGCAGTCGGCTGAATGCTACGTTCACCAATCAAGCTGGTGATGCTGTCTTGTTTTTCTGTTGCACTAGAACGATGAAAGCGGATGCTACGACGGCTGAGTGCTTGATATTGGCTATTGTCATCAATCAGGCGGAGTTTTTGTTTTTCAATTGGCGCTGAGGAATGTGGCACTTTCAGCTGCGCTTCATCGATGAGCCAGTTGATGCCTTCACTGCGCCAAAGGCGGGTTAAAAAGTCATAATCGCTTTCATTCGACTGCATGATGAAAGGTCGTACATCATAGTTTTGGCTTAAACCGCTTAGATCAAGCGTTAGACTGGCAGCAAAGAGCGGACTTTTGCTTTGCCATTCTTTGAAGATTGTTTCACTAACATCGCGCACCGATTTGTTCATAAACACACGGCTGTTGCGGCGCTTATGCCACAGCGATGTTGCATCTTCTAAAGTGAGTTTATACAGCGTGAGTGAACCGTCACTCTGCCCTTGGGTGGCTTCGGTAATAATACCCGTTGTACGGAAGAGTTCGCCCTGATCGGTCACTTGATCAACGGCGACTTGTGCGCCAATAAATTGTTTTAATGGAATAAGGGCATTGGTAGATAGGCAAATCAAAGTCGCTTGCACGCCTTGGTTTAAGATATGCTCCCCATCAATACGTTGAATAAAAAGCTCATCATTCAACGCAGGGTTGGAAAATTGCACATGAATGGCACGTTTTTGGGCGGATAGCCCCAATTGTTCTAATACAGCAAATATTTTGCCTAACATAATAAAAATTCTAAATTGTAATCATGGAAATAATTCTGCTGCTAGTTTAGTCAAATTCATCAATAAAATTAATGCTTAAAACCATAGAAGATGTTTCGTTATGTAAAATCCACGATTCAAAAATTCACTTAAAACTAAAAAGCTGAGAACCCACTCACTAAATACTTTTTGCATATAAAATATTCACAAAATGGTCTTAGACCATGCTCTTGCATCCAACGAGCAGCGTCATTCACACAAGTGTAAAAATAGTTTTATCATCTAATTTACATCGAGCTTAATGATCAATTTTTTTATATTATCTTTAAAAATAGTGGATTAATTTAAACTCAAGTCAGATTAAAAAACACACAAACCTTTCTTTCCTGTCTTGTAATTCACCTAAGATCCCCTATAATTCAAAAAAACAGACAAGTCTGTCTATTTTGCTGCAAAAACCGAATGAATTTAGCATTCAGAGGGTAAAAATATAAATGAGAGAAAACGTATAAAACGTTCGAAAATCAAATCATTGACTTAAGCTAACAAAGTGAATGATTTGAACGCACAATTGTCAGCAAAGCGCGATTACCCCAAATAATCGCGCTTTTTATTTTCTTAGAATCTTAAGTCATGTGAAAAAATTGATTGTTAATCAATACAAATAAGTCGTCGCTAGATTTAAAACCTAAATGCCTACAAACAAATTTTTAAGCAGCCAATTCCAAACGAATTAAGGTTTCAACTCGCTTCCAATAATCTGCTAAATGCACTTGGTTGGGGTCAATTTGGGCTTGGATGGTCATGCCATCCAAAATACTACTCAGAAATGCAGCTAGTTGTTCAGTTTGCTGAATGCCCAGATTTTGTAAGGCAGTACTTAGTTTTGATTTAAGCCACTCTTTATAGTCAATCGCAGGTTGCAATGAAGACGGATAAACTTTAGATATTTCTTCTACTGCTTTTTGAAACATACAACCATTGAAATCTGCAGTATGAAACCAAGCATCGTACCAAGCAAAAATGGTTTTAATATGCGAAAGATGATCTTCTGGATCACATTCTGCAATAGCAGCTTCAAGTGATTCCTGTAAATTAAGATTTCGAATCACGAGACATTCTTCAATTAATTTGGCTTTAGAGGGGAAATATTTATAAAACGTCATTTTAGCAACGCCCGATTCCCCAATAATTCGATCTATACCAATCGAGTTATAGCTATAAGAATTGAAGAGTTGGAGCGCAACGTTAATGATGTCTTGCTTTTTCGACATTTAATTTACCTGATGCACCAATGGAGCCTAAACATAAAGCTTTTAAGGTAGAAAACCTAATTTTTAAACATGATTTTCGCGCGCTATTGTAAAGCATAACTTAACTGGAGTCTGTAGATAAAACCTCAGCACCCCATTAAATACAGTCTGATTTCAGAAGATTTATCAAATTAGCAGTCAGGAAAATTTCGTATAAAACTGACTGCTATTTTAATTTCAACTAGCGATTTAACGTCTATAGGACTTACGCATTGACTGATTCAAAAAAGTATTAAAATACTTTATAAAGTATCTGTGATCAGACGAATTAAACATGCTTCTACAGCAACTTGTACATTACCCATTTATATGGGCTTTCTCATGAC
>NZ_VOZT01000029.1:0-44038 GCF_013419625.1 Acinetobacter sp. YH12070
TTGTTCCATTTTAGAGATTTGTTTAAGATAAGATATAACTCATTGAGATGTGTCATAGTATTCGTCGTTAGAAAACAATTATTGTGACATTATTTCAATGAGTTATCTATTTTTGTCGTGTACAGAGAAATATTTTGGTAATAAAGACGGATTATTTAAGGCCATTTGTGACTATCGTCGCTGCTTATTTTTCAAAGATATTTGCCTACCATTTACGGTCAGCCCTGACACTGATATTCGTGCATATCTCATCAATACTTTAAGCGACTTTCATCAGCATATTGTGATGCCTGAAAATGCGGCATTTATGCGTTTAGTCTTAGAACAAACTGGACGTAATCCGGAAATAGCACGTTATATTCATGAGCAAGGCCCAAAACAAATTCAGAACACCGTTGCAGAAATTTTAAATCAAGCGCATCAACACGGTTTGCTGTATTGTGAAAACCCGCTATTTTCGGCTCAGTTTTATTTTGGAATTTTGCGTAATTTAGAATGGCGCGTTCTCATGGGCATCACCATTGATGAAAATGATCAAGAAACCATCAATTACATCAGTTATTGCGTTGATCGTTTCCTAGACGGTCACCAAAAGCGCTAGATTTTTTGCAATTTACCTCTCTTATAGTATATTAATCGATTACTTTTTCTCTAACCAACCAACAACTAATTGTTGTTTTGTTCTTTGATTCAGCAATTATTGTGGAGTAACAATGGCTCTACGTCACTTTCTAACTTTACGCGATTTATCGACTTTAGAACTTAACCAAATTGTACAGCGCGGTATCGAACTCAAGCGCAAACAGCATAACAATGAAGTTTTCCAACCTTTCGTTGGTAAAGTCATGGGCATGATTTTTGAGAAATCGAGCACCCGTACACGTGTATCGTTTGAAGCAGGAATGAGCCAATTTGGTGGTAGCGCAATTTTCCTTTCATCTCGCGACTCTCAATTAGGTCGTGGCGAGCCAGTTGAAGATTCTGCACGTGTGATTTCAAGCATGCTTGATATTGTGATGATTCGTACTTTTGGTCATGACATTGTTGAACGTTTTGCTTCTTATTCAAAAGTTCCTGTCATCAATGCATTAACAGATGATCACCACCCTTGCCAATTACTTGCCGATGTTCAAACATTCGTTGAACACCGTGGCTCTATTGAAGGTAAAACGGTTGCTTGGATTGGTGATGGCAACAATATGTGTAACTCATATATTGAAGCAGCTCATATGTGGGGCTTTAAATTAAAAATCGCCGCACCTAAGGGCTATGAACCTAAAGCAGAATTTTTATCTGAATTTGCACACTGTGTTGAACTTGTTGATTCTGCAGAAGATGCTGCAGTTAATGCAGATTTAATCGTGACAGATGTTTGGGCAAGTATGGGCCAAGAAGAAGAACAAAAAATTCGTGAAAAAGCGTTTGCAGATTATCAAGTGAATGAACGCCTGATGGATCTTGCTCACGCTGACTGCTTATTTATGCACTGCTTGCCTGCGCATCGTGGCGAAGAAATTTCTGAAAATATGCTTGACCACAAAAATGCAGTGGTTTGGGATGAAGCTGAAAATCGCTTACATGCACAAAAAGCACTTGTTGAATTTTTAATTAACGAAAATCTTAAAAAAGACTAAGGTTTTACTTAGATAAATGAAGCACCTTCGGGTGCTTTTTTTGTTTTTGCATGCTTTAATAAAACCATAACTTTTATAAGTGATTTAAAATATGCACATTCAAAACAGCTTTTTAATTTTAGTCTCTTTGGGCCTAAGCACCGTTACATTTGCAGCATCTCCAACTGAGTTAGATCAATACCTCGTAAAAAAAGGAATTTTGGATGCTGCATACCAAATCAAAAATAAACCTGCATTAGATGAAATACTTTCTGCCATAAGTGACGAGGACTCTCGTACTCTTCCTTTTCAAGTTGACCAAAATATGTTGATGGAAAAAATGGAAGTTTCAGCAGATAAAATAGAAATCGAAGGAATTATCACCACACCTGACTTTACACAATTTGCAGAATCGGTGGGTCAACAGCAAGTCAAACAACTGATCAAAAAAAATTCTTTACAAAATTGTGAATTACTATTTGAGCATCAATTTCAACGTGTAAATCCATATGTATTAGAGATGGATTTATCTTCACCTCAACAGAAATACGAAATAAAAATCCACAACGCTGAATGTAAATTTAAATAAACATCTGATTTCTTATAGCTCTTGGTTTAACTTCTGCAATGTTTATTACTTAACGAATTAAACCTTGAGGCTGTAATGCAATCACAGCTGCACCCACCAATACAATGATGCCACCTAGCATATCCCATCGCGTTAGAGTTACGTGATCGACAAAACGCAACCACAGCAATGCAGAGAAAATGTAGATTCCACCATAGGCTGCATAGATACGACCCGAAGCTGCTGGATGCAACGTCAATAACCAAACAAATGCAGCCAATGCAAGGGCTGTAGGAATCCATAACCACTGCGATTTTTGCTGATTTATAATCAAATATGGGAAGTGACAGCCTAAAATTTCCATCAATGCTGTTAGTGCAAATAAACCAAATGTGGTCAGCACTTTTGTTAATGGTAAATCCATCATAGAAAAATCCAAATCTAGCGTCGAATAAATATAAAAAACCCGTGCAAGCACGGGTTTTTTATAAATAAATTATTTAAGCAGGTTCAGCGGTTTGGTCTTCAAACACTTCGAGTTTTAAGCCCACAGCTTTACCATTTTCTTTCTTCACTGAAACAGCAACATTGCCGCCATGTTCCGCAAGCTCACCAAACAGAATCATTTCAGCAAGCGGTTTTTTCAAATGCTCTTGGATTAAACGCTGCATTGGACGAGCGCCCATCAAGCGATCGTATCCTTGCTCAGCCATCCATTCGCGTGCATCTTGATCAACCTCAAGAACCACTTTCTTATCATCTAACTGTGCCTGAAGCTCTGTTAAGAACTTATCAACCACACTTTCAATGACCGTTGTTGGCAATGCTTTAAATTGAATAACACCATCTAAACGGTTACGGAACTCTGGTGAGAAGGCTTTTTTCATCGCGTCTTGGTTATCATTACTGTTGTCTTGGTCCATGAAACCAATGCTCACACGTGAAATTGATTCTGCACCAATATTGGTAGTCAGTACTAACACAACGTTACGGAAGTCAGACTTACGACCGTTATTATCTGTTAATGAACCATGATCCATAATTTGCAGTAACAAATTAAAAACATCCGGATGTGCTTTCTCAATTTCGTCTAGTAAAAGTACGCAATGCGGATTTTTATGAATCGCGTCAGTCAGCAAACCACCTTGATCAAAACCGACATAACCCGGAGGCGCACCAATCAAACGAGATACTGCATGACGCTCCATGTATTCCGACATATCAAAACGTACAAGCTCGACGCCTAATAATTTCGCCAATTGCTTAGTGACTTCAGTTTTACCCACACCTGTAGGACCCGCAAAGACAAAATTACCCACTGGCTTATCTGGTGCTTTAAGACCTGCACGAGATAATTTAATCGCAGATGCAAGCGCTTCAATCGCTTCATCCTGACCGAACACCACACGTTTCAGATCACGCTCAAGATTTTCAAGAACGCTCTTGTCATCTTTAGAGACTGTTTTCGGCGGAATACGGGCAATTTTCGATACGATATCTTCAATGTTTTCAACTGAAATGACCGTATCATCTTGCTCAGCTTTTAAACGACGCTGCGCACCAGCTTCATCAATCACATCAATGGCTTTATCAGGCAAGAAACGATCATTGATAAATTTCGCTGAAAGCTCAACCGCAGAAACCAACGCTTGATCTTCGTATTTCACATGATGGAATTCTTCAAATTTGCCTTTTAAACCGCGAAGAATATCAATCGTTTCTGAAATAGATGGCTCATTGACATCAATTTTTTGGAAGCGACGTGATAATGCATGATCTTTTTCAAAGACTTGGCGGTATTCTTGGAAAGTCGTTGAACCGATACAACGCAAAGTACCATTCGCCAAAGCTGGCTTGATGAGGTTCGATGCATCCATCGTGCTGCCCATACTTGAGCCTGCACCGATGATCATGTGAATTTCATCAATAAATAAAATAGCTTCGGGCTTTTTCTTCAAGGCATTTAGCAGTTGTTTTAAACGCTTTTCAAAATCACCACGGTATTTAGTTCCTGCAACTAAAGCACCAATGTCTAAACTAAATACTTCTGCATTTTCAAGCGGTTTAGGTGCTTTGCCATTTACAATGAGCCAAGCCAAACCTTCAGCAATCGAAGTTTTACCTACACCCGGATCACCCACCAAAAGTGGGTTGTTTTTACGGCGACGGCATAGAATTTGAGCTGTACGTTCAATCTCTTTTTCACGACCAATCAGTGGATCTGTTTTGCCTTTTTGAGCTTCAACATTGAGATTGGTCGTATATAGCTCTAATGGGCCAGAATTTGAAGACGTGGTGCTTTCACCATCGAGCTCTTCGATTTCTTCTTCGGCTTGGACTTCATCTTTACGTGTGCCATGTGACAAATACTGCGTTAATGTCAAACGGTTGATTTGATGGCGTTTAAGTAAATACACCGCAAATGAATCACGCTCTGAATACATCGCAACTAAAATGTCTGCACCTTCTACAGTGCGGTCATTTCCACTCGATTGCACATGGAAAATTGCACGCTGCAAAATACGATCAAAACTTTCTGTAGGATGTGGTGCTTGATCGCTATTTTCGCCAAGCTTAGGGGTATGTTGTTCTACGTATTCTTCAAGTTCTTTGCGAAGCACAATAATGTCTGCGCCACATGCTTTCAATGCATTAACAGCGGAATCATTATCCAGTAAAGCCAATAATAAATGTTCTACCGTCAAAAATTCATGTCTCTTTTGACGAGCCATGCTGACAGCCAAACGTAGTGATACTTCTAATTGACGACTGAGCATGTAATCCCCTTATTAATCTTTTGGCTCAATCTGACAAAGTAATGGATGACTTTGCGACCGAGCGTAATTATTGACCTGATTTGCTTTAGTCTCTGCGATGTCTCGCGGATAAACCCCTGCAACACCCTTTCCTTCATAATGTACAGTTAGCATTACTTGAGTGGCTTGGTCAAGATTCAAAGCAAAGTATTGTTGTAAAATTTCAATTACAAAGTCCATTGGGGTGTAATCATCGTTCATTAAAACGACAGCATACATAGGAGGACGCTTTAACTCAGGTGGCGCAGTCAATACTTGAATGTCTGAATCACCATCATCCTGCGTACCTTGGCTGAGAGTCGGGTTTAGATGCCAGTCCACTAAACCAGATTGGTAAAATGAATTTTTAATGTCAGATAAACACGTTTGACGCTTATTGGTTCGCATAGGATTTAGGTTTCACACTTAGTTTGCACTTGCTTCAGTTTGAGGAATTTCTGAAAGGAAGGCAGATTGATTTTCAACAGGCTGACCTTTCGACCAGCTAAAACGGCGAATAACGGGTTTAGAACCGGTTAAACGCACTTCAATAAAGTCTGGACTAAAGCCTTTTGGCATGGTCCAACGTCCAGTGAGTCGCTCACTTTCGCTAAAGTTAAAGTTTTTGTCTTCTAAAGGCACTGCAAGTACTTCTGTACCCTTAATTAGACGCAGCTCAACACTTCCAGATACATTACTTTTTGACGGACTTACTTGAACGAGATCAAGTTGGTATTCATACGCATTTTCAGGTAACGATTTAATCGCTAAATGTTGTACTGCAAGCGGCATACCCCCACGTTGGCGCAATACTTCACGATACAAAACACCCAAATTACCGGTTAACTCTTGATCATCACGTGCTTTTTTAACGGCCAAATATAAATCATTTGAATTACTTACAGCGACATCACGCTCTTGAATTGCCGCATTCAAACTTTTATTCAGGCCTGCTAATTCAGTTTTTTGCTTTTGCACCACATCAACCAGTTGCTCTGCATCTGCATCATATCCGACCACTGTTAAGCCCTGACGATGACCGATACTATATCCGAGCAAACCGCTGCTCAATGCAAGTACAACTGCACCAATCGCCAGTGGCATATTCGTCTTCATAAAAGGCGTTTTTTCACTGTTTTCAGGTTCTGACTTGAAATTAGATTCTGTATTCGACATCGTCATCTCTTATTTTTAGTTCACTCAAGGCACACATTTAAATCCAGTTTTAAATGTGTGTGAAGTTTTAAATCGTTTCTTATGGTAATAAACCAATGCCTTGAAGTCCTGCATTTTCAGCAAAACTAAACATCAAGTTCATATTTTGTACGGCTTGACCTGCTGCACCTTTCACCAAGTTGTCTTGAGCCACCAAAATCACCAATTTTTTCGGTTGAGGTTTGCAAATCGCAATACGTAATTGGTTCGCACCACGCACAGTACGTGTTTCAGGTGAGCTACCTGCAGGCATAACATCTACAAACTGCTCATTGGCATAGAACTGTTCATATATGCTTTGTAAATCCGCAGAAGCACCTGCGTCTGTCAAATCAATATAGATAGTGCTGAGCATGCCACGAATCATCGGTACTAAATGCGGTACGAATAAAATTTCGTTAAACACACCTTTTTGACCTGAAATATTTTCTAAGGCTTCTACAATTTCAGGATGATGACGGTGACCCGCTACACCATAAGCTTTAAAGTTATCTGCATTTTCAGAATAGATCATACCCAGGCTGGCTTTACGACCTGCACCAGACACACCTGATTTTGCATCAATAATAATGCTTTCAGGTTTCACTAATCCTTCAGCTTTTAATACTGGCGCTAAACCGAGCTGAACAGTTGTTGGGTAACAACCTGGGTTACCAATCACTGAAGCCTTTTGAATTTTTTCACGGTTTAATTCAGACAAACCATAAACTGACTCTTTTAATAGCTTTGGACATGCATGGTCTAGGCCATACCATTTCTCAAATTGAGCTAAGTCTTGCAAGCGGAAGTCAGCAGCAAGGTCAATCACTTTAGTATTTGCAGCAACTAACTCTTCTGCGTGTTTCATTGCAACACCGTGCGGCGTCGCAAAGAATACAACGTCACATTGTTTTAGTTCTTCAATATTTAGATCTGAATAGCAAAGGTCTGTATGTGCACGCAAGCTTGGGAACATATCATCCACACGGCGGCCATTTTCAGTACGCGAAGTTAAAACTTTCACTTCTGCATTTGGGTGTCGCAGTAAAATACGCAGTAATTCAACACCTGTGTAACCTGTACCGCCGACAATACCTACTGAAATCACGCTCTTTACCTCTATTCAAAGTATCCATTTGATGACTGCGTAGTATGACAGGAAGTTACGGTTTTCTGAACTGTTTTGACATATAAAGCTTCACTTTATAATGTTAGCTTATCTTCTGAATCCTATTAAGTCAGATCATGCATATAAATCCTGATCATTACCTATCCACAGCTCAAGGTCGTGTCTTCACTAAAGAAAGAAATATTCCAGCATGACAATGCTGTTTTGACGCTTTTAAGCATGAATTAAAAACTAACCCAAAGGTTAAAATCATTTATATATTGATCGGATGCCAAGGGGCTGGGAAATCAACTTGGGCCAAAAACCAAATATCCCGCGAACCTGAAAATATTATTTTTGATGCTATTTTAGTAAAGCAATCTGAACGTCTACCGATAATTGAGCAAGCTAAATAATTGGGTAAAAAATGCGTTGCTGTATGGTTTCAAATCCCGCTCGAAGTATGCATAAAAAGAAACGCTCAACGCCCTTCAGATGAAATAGTCGATCTGATGGCATTAACCAATGTTTATTACGCATTAGAACCGCCTACATACCAAGAAGGATTTGATTTAATTGAAATAATATATTAAGAAATGCTTTAGTGTTTACAACTTAGTGCCTTTAATTCAGAGCACCCACCACCAAGGCATTGCCGTCATTTTTAGTATTTTTCGATGCTGCTGAAAATTTATATCATGCTTTTGCACTTCAGCCCAAAAGTTTGGGCTATGGTCAAAGTGCTTGGTATGCGCTAACTCATGTACAGCCACATATCGTACAACTTGCTCTGGAAACAGCACCAATGCGCTATTCAGCATAATATCATGGCGCGCTGAACAGCTTCCCCAGCGCGTTTTGGGCTGACGAATCGAGCACTCACCATATTTCAAGCCTGTTTCACTGCTCACTTGCTTTAAATAAATTGGTAAATACTCTTTGGCATAAGCAATCACAAAGCTTTTTAAATATTGCTCAGGCTGTCGATCACTGATGAATAGTTGATGGCTTTCGTCATCCAAGATAAATGAATGTTTTTGCGTTTGATAAACAACCATTAACGGTTGTTCTAAATTAAATAACTTTAATTTTATTGGCAGACTTCGATCCTGCAGCCCTGCTTTTTCCTGCTGCTTCTGCCATGTCTCAATCATCCATTGTTCTGATTGTTTCAGAAAATCTTGAACTTGGCGCTGTGTACAAAACTGGGGAACCGTTAATTTAATTTGAGTTGGTTCTACACGCAGCCTTAAGCGTGTGGCACGTAATTTTCGGGTGATTTGAATTTCAGGAAGGTTGGGAGTCATATTTTTTATTAATTTTAAATCCTCCCTAACCCTCCTTTTACAAAGGAGGGAAAATCACCTAAATAAATTCAGGTGAAAAGTCCCCCTTTATCAAAGGGGGACTTTAGGGGGGATTCTAATAGAACAGATTAAACCGCAGTACGCTCTTCAATACCATTATCAGTTGCAACAACAGCAATATCCGCTTTGTTTAATGCAAAGATGCCGTTACACACTACACCCGGAATGTCATTCAATGTCTTTTCAAGCTCTAATGCATTTAAGATATTTAAGTTGTGTACGTCTAAAATTACATTACCGTTATCTGTTACTACGCCTTCACGGTACACAGGATCGCCGCCTAAAGAAACGATTTTACGTGCCACAGCAGAACGTGCCATTGGAATCACTTCTACAGGAAGCGGAAATTCACGTGCTAACTGATCAACCCATTTAGAATCATCTACGATACAAACGAATTTTTTCGCAATAGACGCCACGATTTTTTCACGAGTCAACGCAGCGCCGCCGCCTTTAATCATGTGCATATGACGGTCGATTTCATCAGCGCCATCCACATAGGCATCTAAACCGCCAACGTGGTTCATATCAACCACTTCAATGCCTAATTTTTTCAAACGTTGTGCAGTTGCTTCAGAACTGGCAACCGCAGCTTCAAGTTGAAGCTCTGGCAATAATTCGATGAGGAAGTTCACAGTACTTCCTGTACCAACACCCAAAATACCGCCCTTTGGCAAATGCTTTAACGCAGCTTTTGCGGCAGCTTGTTTCTTTTCATCTTGGGTAGCATACAGACTCATAACTTGGCTCAACTATTTTTTGACATTTGTTGCTGATTTTACAGCCCAAATGTACGGGTGTTTGTTACAATGAACGCCTATTTTAAACTGTTAGATGGAAAATTAACATGCTGTCTCGTTTGGTTCGACAAATATTACAGGCAACGGTCTATGACGTTGCAATCGAAACCCCACTCGAAGCAGCGCCACGAATTAGTGAAAAACTAAACAATAACATTCGCTTTAAACGCGAAGATTTACAACCTGTCTTTTCTTTCAAGCTACGCGGTGCCTACAACCGTATTAGTCAATTACCGAAATCTCAGTTGGAACGTGGCGTTATTACTGCTTCTGCAGGTAACCATGCTCAAGGCGTGGCTTTATCTGGTAAAAAGTTAGGTATCCGCGCCATTATTGTTATGCCTAAAACCACACCAGACATTAAAGTACAAGCGGTTAAACGCTTAGGCGGTGAAGTAGTTCTGCATGGTGATTCTTTTGACGTAGCCAATAAATACGCAATCCAATGTGCAAAAGATGAAGGTATGACCTTTATTCCACCTTATGACGACGAACTCGTTATGGCCGGTCAAGGAACCATTGCCAACGAAATTTTGCGTCAATGGCGTGATGTAGACTATGTATTTGTTGCTGTGGGCGGTGGTGGTCTCATTGCCGGTGTAGCTGCTTACTTAGGTGATGTGGCACCGCATGTTAAAGTCATTCCTGTTGAATATGACGAATCAGCATGTTTAAAAGCAGCCTTTGAAGCTAATGAACGTGTCATTCTTCCATCTGTAGGTTTATTTGCCGACGGTACAGCAGTTGCACAAATTGGTGAAAAACCATTTGAAGTGATTCAGCTACAAAAATCAGATAACTCAGGCCCAATTGTTGAGCGTGAAGTTGTACTGGTAAATACCGATGAAATCTGTGCAGCGATTAAAGATACCTTTGATGAATGCCGCAGCATTGTAGAACCGTCAGGTGCAATGGCGCTTGCAGGTATTAAGAAGTATGTTGCTGAGCATGGTCTAGAAGGCAAAAATATGGTGTCAATTGTATGCGGCGCCAATATGAACTTTGACCGTCTGCGCTACATTGCAGAACGTACCGAACTGGGTGAACGTAAAGAAGCGATCTTTGCTGTGACCATTCCAGAAGAAAAAGGTTCTTTCCTTAAATTCTGCCGTGCACTACAAGGCCGTAACATCACTGAGTTTAACTACCGCGCAAGCTACTCAAGTGCCGCTCAAGTGTTTGTGGGTATTAGTCTCAAAAATGGCGAAAAAGAACGTCAGGAAATTTTTGAAACTTTGAAATTCCAATACGATGTAGACGATCTTTCAGACGATGAAGTGGCTAAACTCCATATCCGTTATTTAATTGGCGGTCATGCCGATATCGAAAATGAACGCCTATTCCGCGTGGAATTCCCCGAACGTCCGGGCGCATTACTGACTTTCTTAGAACGTCTAGGCCCAACGCATAACATCACCCTATTCCACTACCGTAACCACGGTGCTGCTGAAGGTCGTGTATTGGTGGGTATGGAAGCAACGGATGCGAAACAAAACCCAGATGGTTTAATTGAAACATTGGAAAATATTACCTATCCATATGTTGAGATTACCAATAACCTCGGTTATCAACGTTTCTTGAAATAAGTAAAATTTCTATATGAAAGCTGGGATCTAGGTTCCAGCTTTTTTATTTGCATCAACTATTTCCTGAATCAAAATAAATAAATTCATCAAATTAATTCATCAACGCTGTCATTGTTGGTAAATTCACCATACCCTATAATCCATTGAAAATAAAACAAAATGGATATTTAAAATTGAATTTTTATGCCTTATTTATGATCGTCATTGTGGGTTTAGGTGGATATTTTTATGTATATCCGGCTTATCAACTTAAGCAAGAGGAAGATAAGATTCGTCAAAGTATGAAACAAATTCCAAATCAGTCACGTACGCAAAATCTAGAAAATATTTACGGCTATACCGCGCAGGCTGAAATGCTGAATCAATATCCAAATTACATTGTATATATTCGCTTTGATGAGCTAAGTGATCAAACCGCTCCCGAATCTGTTCAAACCATTATCCGTGAATTTTCATGCGATGGCTTAAACCGTTTAAAGAACAATTCCGAGCTTGTTCGTAAAGCCACTCTTAATGTCATTAAAGAAGATCAGCATCAATTTCAATACATTCTAAAAAACAAATTAGGTTATGAAATTTTTAAATACCAACAAGTTATGGATAATTGCCCCAATATTACTGAACTTTATGCCTATCAAAATGCTGAAGAAATTAAAAATTAGAGCTTTTCGGTTTAGATGGATTATGTAAATTTCCATAGCCGCTCTAGGCTGAACAAGCTAACATCAACATATTCAATAACTTTAGAATAATTTAGGAATACGGCATGGCTCAATTCGCTGTGATTGGCTTAGGAAGTTTTGGCGCAACTGTAGCCACTGAACTCATGGGTTTAAAACACGATGTCATTGGAATCGATAGCAACAAAAAGTTTGTTGAAAGTATTTCGGACCAACTGACCCATGCAGTGATTGCTGACGCAACAGATGAGCACGTTTTACATGAACTCAATATTCAAAATTGTGAAGCCGTCGTTGTCGCAATTGGTGAAGATATTGAAGCCAGCATCTTATGTGTGCTCCATCTTAAAAACATGGGGATCAACAAAATTTGGGCCAAAGCCAAGTCCAAAGCGCATCACATGATTTTAACCCATTTAGGCATCAGCAAAATCATCCATCCTGAAGAAGATATGGGTGTCCGTGTTGCTCAGTCACTGAGTTATCCGATGGTGAGCCGCTACATGGTGCTCGAAGATGACCATTATTTGGTGAAAGTTGAAATTAAAGAGTCACAACAAGGCACGCGTTTAAATCAAATAATGGATCATGTCCCTGAAGTGAAGACGATTCTGCATAAACGTGGCACCGAGCTTCAATATAGTTTAGATCCGAACCTGATTTTACAAACAGGCGATATTTTAGTGGTTGAAGGTTTACTCGAACATTTACGTCGACTGGCTAAACACTTTAAAGCAACTTTGTAATCAGCGTCGAGCTCCTTTTGCACATAATCACGCAAGATGACAGTAAAAAAACATGAAACTTCACAATAAACAGCGTAATACCATTAATCTCAGCCCACCCAGTATTTTGGCATTGGGTTTTCTTGGGCTCATTATCATTGGCACCTTGCTGTTAAAACTCCCTTATTCACATCATGGCGATTTAAGTTGGATCAATGCCCTCTTTACAGCGACCTCAGCCGTAACCATTACAGGACTTTCGGTTGTAAATGTCGGCGAAGCCTATACTGTGTTTGGTAAAGTCGTGATTATGGGTTTACTACAATGCGGCGGTCTCGGCTTTATGACCTTTGCGATATTGGCCGCTATGAGTTTGTCCCCTAAAATTGGGCTAAAACAACAAATTATGGCTCAAGAAACCATTGGACAAACCAGCCTTGCCAAAGTGACCATGACTATTAAAGGCGTACTGCTTTATTCGCTATTTTTTGAAATGGTGGGAACGGTTATTTTGACCATCGCTTGGATGCAAGAATACAATTTTAACCAGGCCCTGTTTTATGCTGCCTTTTATAGTGTTTCAGCATTTAATAATGGTGGATTTTCATTATTTCCTAATAGTTTAATGAGCTTCGCTGACCGTTATTTCATTACGTTTACCATCAGTATGCTTTACATTATTGGGGGTATTGGCTTTTTGGTACTGATGGACATTAAGCGCAATAAAAGTTGGAAAAAACTCAGTACCAATAGCAAGCTGATTTTATCGACTATTGCGGGTTTAAATGTCTTTGCCTTCATCACCATTTGGTTATTAGAAGCCAATAATGCTGCTACCTTAGCTACGATGTCACTTGGTGACCAAGCCCTCAACGCGTGGTTCCATGCAACGGTTCCGCGCTCTTCGGGTTTTAACAGCTTACCTATGGAAAGCATGAGCGATGCATCATCACTCGTCACGATGTTACTGATGTTTATTGGAGGTGGTTCTCTCAGTACAGCTGGTGGCATCAAAGTCGGGACGTTTATTATTGTTGTACTCAGTGTGGTCAGTTTTTTAAGACGTGAAGATGAACTGCGTGTGTTTAACCACTCTGTTTCAGAAAAAACCACCTTTAAAGCATTAGCGGTAATTTTCATTACAGTAACGTTGATTTTCATTGGCTTTTTCAGTCTATTGCTTCTCGAACCTGATAAACGCTTTTTAGATTTGTTGTTCGAAGCGGTATCCGCTGCTTGCACCGTTGGTCTATCTCGTGGCATCACCAGCGACTTACAACCTGCTAGTTTAGTTGCCCTGATGTTGTTGATGTTCGCAGGCCGTCTTGGCCCCTTAACACTGGCCTATCTGATTGCCACACCGAAGAAGAGTCGGTTAAAACACCCGCCTTCTGAGATCCAAATCGGTTGATTTATACATTTTCTCTCAGTCATAAAAAACCACGCCGTAGCGTGGTTTTTTTATTTGCGAATCTTTAGAACCAATTCATTAATGACACACCGACACCGACATAGGTTGCCCGATGGTTATAGTCAATCAGGCTTTCACCATAGCCATCAAACAATTGAACTGTGCCGCGCAATTTACCATTGATTGGGAAAGTCCAATCGAACTGCACAGCACCATGTGAATCATCACCACCTTTCAATGAATGACGTAACATCAAACTAAAGTCATGATCTTTATGACGATAAAATGCTGTTAAATCCCCACGTCCCACATAATCGGTAATATCTGGGTTGTTATCATCTTTGGTATCTTCTTCGAAACGATACCAAGGACGTAACATCAGTGCAAAATTGTCACGTTCAAATCCTAGATTTAACATAACACGGTTCCAACTCCGCGATAAGGGATCAGAACGCCCATTAGACTGATGGTTAAAAGTTAAGCCCAGCATACGCCAGTTCAAACCCAAGAGTTCATAGTTGGTACGAAAAACCAGACTGGCTTCAGGCTCATAGTTGGTTTCACGGAATGGTCGAGATTCATCTTCGTTGTAGACTTGCCAACGAGAAGACTGGGTATAGCCCAACCAGATATCACCATTATCACCAAATAAGTTTTCAACAGCTTTGGTTTTTAATGACAATTGGAACTTGGCTTCCATCGATTTCAGGTTTTGTTCCTGATCGGCTTGTACCGTGTTGTTTTCATTCGGGCTTGATGGACGTTCATTTTTATCTGAAGTCCAGTATCCCGGCATTAAATACACAGGTTGATAGCCACGAATATTCCACGTCCCTAATTTACTTTCTGGAGAAAGCTCCCAACGACTATCCAATAATGAAAGGTTTGGATTAAGGTTCGGTGCTTCTACAGCGAATAAACGGTCCGTAAACGCATGACTGACTTTTTCTTTGAATGTCAACTTTTCAGTCGGTTCAGGTTTAATTTCTTGTGCGGCTTGACGCTCAGAAACCAACATTTCTTTTTCAGCAGGTTGCACTTTAAACAAAGCGTCATAACACGATAATCGCTCTGCATTTGACTCAAGTGCCACACATGCTTCAGCGGTAGCTGGTTTAACAGCCACTTCCGCATTTTGTGCATTTACAGTACTGACATACATTGAACTGAGCGCAATGAGGCTCAGTTGCAATGTCGTACGCTCAAGAGATTTGAACGCCATAAAAACCCCTTTTTTGTTTTAATTCACTTGTTTTATTTCGAAACCAAGCTCAACCAAAGCCTCTCGCTTCGCCACCGGTGCAACCACAGCTTTTGTCGGTTGTTGTTCAACCAAGTACGCCACAGCAACACGTTTTAGATCATCCAAAGTCACATTCAACAGACGTTCACGTAACATTTGACGGAAAGCTGGCGTGCGTTTATGCAATAAAGCATAACAAGCTGTAATGGCTTCACCCGCTGGTGAACCCGGTTTATCCATGCTGGCAATTAGACCCAAAATCGCTTCTTCTAGCTGATGAGGTTGTTGTTCAGCATTCAGTAGCCACTGCACACTTGCGTCAAAATCTTTAAACGTTTCAGCTAAACGTGGGTCACGGTAGCTATAGAAACGGAATGAACATGCATTGCCGTCATAGCTTGCTCCGCCACCATAAGCACCACCTTTTTCACGAATCGCGCTATGCAAGAAGCCATTACGTAGATAAGCCGCCAAAATCATTAAAGGTGCTGCATCTGGATGTGACACTTCCACCGCAGGATATGCTGAAGCGCAGAACTGAACATTGGCTTGAATGAGCCAAGCTTCGTCATTGTTGCTATCTGCAAAATTCACTTGAGTTAAAGCATGTGGGTTATCATCAATCGCCACTTTATCCCAAATGGTTTGAACTTCTTCAACCAATCGGTCTGAATGATGCTCCTCACACACCACCAAGAATTGTTTTGGTGCTTTAAGCAAACGGTTGTGAATTAACTTAAGCTCATCAATCAAGGCATTATAAGCCGTGTCGTCTTGCTCAATTTTGCTGACAAGTTCTGACAGCCAGTTCAGCGCGCCTAGGCCTGTATTATGATAATCACGTAGCGCCAATGCACTATGTTGACGACCTGCAATTTGCATTGCATAACTATGACCAGAACCAGATACACGTGACTGCCAACGTGCTTTACGTTGTTGCAATAACTCTACGATACGATTTTTTTCATCAAAACGTAGCTGTTCAAAAGCCAATTTCAATAAGCGAATGGCTTCAAGATTATTCACCAATGATTTAGTGGTCAACGTTAGCCAAGCACTAATTTGACCTTTATCATCCACTTTTGAACGCAGCGATGCCCCCATACCTAAACCGCCACTCACAGCTGTTTGCAACTGTTGTAGCTCTAAGTAATCGTATTCACCTGCACCAACTTCACCCATCAAAATCGATAAGAGATTGAAATACGGCGATTGCACCACTTCATCAGGAATCTGAATCAAAACTTGTTGGTAGTAAAGACCATTGGTGCCTGCGTGGTAAAGATTTAACGGCGTATCCAAGCCATTACTGATAATTTCGCGTAATTGACCTTGTACAATCTGTAATTGTGCAGGAACGTCTTCTAAACCTACTTTAGGCAATAGGTTCAAATCATCTGGGGTATCTTGACGAATGTTCAGTGCTTCAGTCTGCGCAATAATCTCTGCTTTTTGCGCTTCAGTTAAGTTCGCATCAATTTCTTTTAAACGTGCTTTTTCTGCTGCCGCTTCCAACGCATTTTTTTCAGCATCTGGAACCAAAGTTAATTGCACACGATGTTGATTATCAAGCAAGTAGGTTTTGATTAAGTTAGATAACCACATTGGGTCTTTCAACTCTTCCTTCACTTGTTCAATGGCCGTATCCACATCCCAAACATCTACAGGGTCTGAATGGTGAATCGCACTGCTTAAACCATTCAGAATTAAGCTTAGGCCATATGGTGTACCATCACCATTGATTTCACGCTGATGCAATTCAATCTGATGTAAAATCGCCTCAACTAAAGCCGGATCAACAGGCTTAGCCGCAACGTCTTCTAATACTTTAAACACGCCATTTTTAAATTGTTCTGCATGCTCAGGGTTGGAACCTTGAATTGCACAGTAGAACGTCATTTCATAGTTTGAGTCATCTACGCCCATAAATGGACCAGTAGACTGCGCATAACCACAGGTTTCTAAGTAATGACGTAAAGGTGAAGCAGAATCTTCAAGCAATACACCCTCAACCAAACGCATACCTAAACGTAATTTGATATTACTTGCTTCTGGCAATAACCAAGAAAGTACATGATAGGTTTTGTCTTTAAGGTCTTCAGCATCAACTGCATATGTTTCGGTTACCGTTACAGGCGCAGTTAAACGACGCTCAGGTTTTGAATACAACGTTTGACCTTTTTCAAATTTTGACAAAGCAAGCGTTTCAAACTGTTCTTGTAAATTATATGCAGGCTCATTACCAAAGGTCATAAACACCGCATTACTTGGGTGATAATGTGATTTGTAGAAACTGACCAACTCTTCATAGCTTAAGTCAGGAATGTCTTTAGGATCACCACCTGAGTTGTAATGATATGTCGTTTCTGGGAATAAATGATGGGCAAGTTGGTGATACAACTGATCTGAAGGTGAACTCATGGCACCTTTCATTTCATTAAATACCACGCCTTTATATACAGCTTCTCCATTTTCTAGCTCAATACGAATCCCTTCTTGCGCAAAATCAAGCGGGTTCAAATTCGCAGCAAAAGCAGCATCCATATAAACTTCTAACAAGTTTTGGAAATCTTTTTTGTTTTGCGTTGCAAATGGATATGCCGTCCAATCCGCTGCGGTAAACGCATTCATAAACGTATTGAGTGAACGGCGAATCATTAAAAAGAATGGGTCACGTACAGGGAACTTTTCTGAGCCACACAGTGCTGTATGCTCAAGAATATGCGCCTCACCTTTTGAATCCATCGGCTGCGTACGGAAGGCAACTAAAAATACATTTTCATCATGGTTTGTGGCTAAGTGATAATGCACCGCGCCAGTCACTTTGTGTTTATATTCAGACACTAAAATGTCTAAAGCTTCAACATGATGTTGACGAATCAACTGAAACGCGGGATGTACAGTTTGAGAAATGGTTTCAGTGACATCTACAGTCATGTGTGCTCCTAATCTATTCATTTAAATTAGGCAAAGTATACCTTAAAAAATCACAACTAGATTCACCGAAACGACATTTCCAACTGTTTTAATCAACTTGAACTTTAATTTTAAAAATCACTTGTTTTCGCACTAAAACATTTAGACAGATTTTATGGATTGCCTATCATTTCGTGTTGACCAATAGACGCAAATCACAATCGCCAATAACAATACAAAAGAAGCCATAAAGCGACTTAAATCCAATCCACCTGAACTGATGGGCTTATCTAAAAAATCGCCGACAACTGCGCCCAATGGACGTGTCAAAACAAAAGTAGCCCAAAATAAAATCGTCTTTGAGACCCGACTAAAAAAATACAACAACGCCATCAATACGATTAGACCACCAAATAGCCATATACCACCGCTATAGCCTAATCCTGCACTATCGGAAGTCCAGTCCCCCAAAGCTGTACCTAGCGTTTGAGAAAATGTAATCGTCAACCAATAAAAGATCTGTGTTCGCGGCAAATTCACCACGCTTGGATTGATCGAGCCTTCGACTCGATACCAACTAAAAAGCGATACGAGCACCAAACTGAGTAACAGAAAACTACCACCCAAGTAGCCAATCCCTAAAGAACGATCTACAAAATCCGCTAAAGTCGTACCGACCGTAGTACTGGCAATAATCGTGGCCCAATATAAATAAGGTTTATAGGCTTTGGACTGTATTTGAAAATACAGCAGACTGATAAATATGCCTGCGAAAATAAAGGTACTGAGTAAATAGCCCAAATTTAAGGACATGGACAGTGCATCACCACTGGTTTCACCAAAGGTGGTCGCAAAAATTTTGGTCAACCAAAACAGCGCGGTAATCTGGGGGACTTTTTTAACGTAGTCTTGTAGTTCATGCACTTGCATATGCATATTCATCACTCAATGCAGTTATTTTGATGCTTATATCTTCGATAACTGAAATGAATTTTTGCTTAAAATAAGGCACTCTTTTTTTAGAATTGTCACAAGAAAAAAAGCACCCGATATCGGATGCTTCATTTACAGTATTTACTGTCTATTTGTGGATTTAAAACTAAACTAGATATTTAAAATAATTATAATTTGGATGACTTTCGACATAGACATAATTCTGTTTTTGATAGAATTTTGCAGCATTTTTAAGCTCAGTATTTAAGCACAGTGCAGAAAAGTGTTTTTTTGCACCCTTTTCCAATTCCACCAATAGCTGCTTACCCACGCCATGCTGACGATACTGCGGATGCACATAGAAACGGCGAACTCGTCCAATCCGTTCTTCTACACCAGTATCACCCCATTGCTGATTTAAACCGCCACAAGCAATTAATTTATCGCCATCATAAGCAAGCAATAATTGCTCACCCGTTTGGTCAAAACGATTTTTACCACTTTGATATTCTTCAATTAAACGGTGTATAAATGTATAGCCTTCATGCTGCGCCAAAGCAGCAATATTTTCGATTTGAGCAGGAAGTTGCTCTGCTGGACGAATCGTAATTTCCATATATTCACACTTTTAATCTGTTATCTATTTATGATGACCAAATCATCTTGATTCAGTCTGAACACCCTATAGCTCTATAAAAGTAAAATTTTTCGATTTGCACAATAGCAAAGCTGATTAAAACGGCAACTAATTCAAAAAAAATGTAAAAATATAATGGATTTGCCCGATTTTTATACACACTTGTCCTTTAATTGAATTTTTTTCAACAAACTACAGCAATCCTGAGCATTCGTGTAAACTTAGCACTTTCATTTTTTTGATGTGAACATACAACATGGCAACTGTTGACCTTTTTGCAATTGGTAATGCACTTATTGACCAAGAATTTAAAGTCTCTGACGAATTCCTAATTCAACACAATCTGCAAAAAGGTACGATGCAACTGACAGATGGCGATACTCAAGCAGCCCTTTATAACAATCTAAAAGCCACTCAAGAATATAAAGGTCAAGCTTCTGGTGGTTCTGCAGCAAATACAACGGTTGCTTTTAGTGCTTTAGGCGGAACTGCATTTTATGGTTGTCGTGTCGGCAATGATGACTTAGGTCAAATTTACCTAAATGGTTTAAACGACGCTGGCATCCAAACTGCAACTCAATCAATCAGTGAAGGTGTAACTGGCACATGTATGGTATTGGTCAGCCCTGATTCTGAACGTACGATGCATACTTACCTCGGTATTACTGCGGAATTGACTGATAGCCAAATTGATTTTGGCAGCTTAAATACTGCGAAATGGTTATATATCGAAGGTTATCTTTCAACATCAGACAGCGCACGCCTTGCGGTAAAACAAGCACGCCAAATCGCCAAAGCCAATGGTGTACAAATTGCATTGACCTTATCTGATCCAGCAATGGTGCAATATGCACGTCAAGGTCTAGATGAATTACTCGATGATGGCGTGGACTTATTGTTCTGTAATGAACAAGAAGCACTGATGTATACAGAAACAGATCATTTAGATGCTGCACTTACGAAATTGCAATCACTAAGCAAACACATTGTCATTACATTAAGTGCCAAAGGTGCCTTAATTCATAATGAAGCCGCAACATTTACCGTGCCAGGTCGTAAAGTTACCGCAGTAGATACCAATGGTGCTGGTGATGCTTTTGCTGGTGCTTTCCTATATGCACTCAATGCAGGTCATGACTATCAAACGGCTGCTGAACTTGCCATCTTGATCTCAAGTGAAGTTGTGGCTCAGTTTGGTCCACGCCTAGCAGTTGAAGACTATGCTCAGCTTTTACAATCATTTCAGAAGGAATGTGCTTAATGTTTAAAATTTGCATGACGGATGATGTGCCTGAACGTGAAGCACGATCATTCGAAACGCCTGAAGGTGAAACGATTTTTATCACCCAACGTGATGGCATGTTTTACGCTTATCAAAATAACTGCCCACACTTGCACGTGGAACTTGAGTTTCTTGAAAATCAGTTTCTAGATCGTGACCAAGAGTTTATTGAGTGCTCAACACACGGCGCACTGTTTATGGTCGACTCTGGGGAATGTATTTCTGGCCCATGCCAAGGTCAAGCCCTTGAAAAAGTGAACATTAACGTGCATTCTGACGGTGGAATCTACCTCACAGAAGAATAAACACTGGAATACAACCATGTCCGCATTTTTAACAGACTATAACTTAATACCCTTTCATTTAAGTTTATTGGCCGTACTGTTATTGGGCATGGTTGAAACCATTGGCTATTACATCAATATTAGTCCTAGCCAAGTTTTGAAAAGAATTGCCCCACAGCGCATACAAGAATTGGCATTATTGAATGTCAAATTTTCCAAGACTCTGATTTTGTTCTTTCTACTGATGAATTTTAGCTTTGCAGGCTATGTACTTCAGTTCTGTATTCACGCTAAAGAAGGTCAATTCGTTCCCGCTTATTATCTTATTTTACCTGCGTTGATTATTGCCATATTCTTTACGGTATTTATGATTCATTGTTTGGATCAGGTTGTACCGCCCAAATATAAAAAACAAACCGTTAACCTACTGGGTCGTCTAGCAACCATTTCAAGTGGAAATGCCCGTCCCGGCTTTTCGGCTCAAGCGCGTGTGCGTGATGAGTTTGGTCAACTACATTATGTGCAAGTTGAACCAGAGTTTGGTGAGTTAGAATTTCAGTCAAAAATCATTTTGATTCGTCAAAAAAAATCACACTATATTGGCAAAAAAATCAGTGTGTCGAACCGTTTATTTAATCCATCTTAGCGTCACATTGTTATCATTTTTCAAATCATAAAAAAGCCAGAATTCTCTGGCTTTTATTCAATCTAATACCATCAAATAATATTGTGATTAACGCTTAAGAAAACCTGAGACCAAATTCATCACTTGTTGAATATCAGCATTCGCTTCTTGCTGATTGGTTTGTCCAGCTTGTGGCGTCAATGAGTCAATAATTTGTGGCAATACCGTTGAAATTGCACTATACACATCTTGTTTCTGAGTTTGTGTTTCTTGTGCAACTTGCTCCACTTCGGCATCATCAAATAAATTTTGTACTTGTTGATTATTCACAGCAGCATTATCGCCAGGGCCTGTAGATACCCAATCATCAACCTGACTGCTCAAGCCCTGTCCACGTAATTTATCCAAAGCACCTTGTAGGCCACCTTGTTTTTGAATCCAAGCCAGCACCAGAGGTAACACTGCTACTAAAATGGTTGAAGCATTGCCACCACTACTACGTTGCTGCGGCTGCGCTGCACCACCTAGTTGGCCCAACACAGAGCCAAGAATTCCACCCAAACCACCCGCTTGGTTTTGAGCATTGTCTTGGGTATTTTGAGTGCCTGCATTTGCACCCAATTGACCCAGCACCGAACCTAAAATACCGCCCAAGCCACCTTGTTGATTTTGATTGTTTGCACCACCAAGGGCCTGCTTTGCTAAAATCTCAACAATATTATTTAAATTTGTCATTTTATTTTTCCCAGTGAAACCTAGATAAACTTAATTACAGCATACGTGGGAAAAGACAAATTTTTCATAAATGTTTGTTAATTTTTTGCAATTTTTCACAGGCTAAGTATTTGTTACCAACGGAATTTATCCCAGTTTTCAGGATTTGCCCAAAATTTAGAGTTAAACCAATCTGGAATGTGTTTATAAGTCAAAATATTAAACTGCCATAAAGCAAAATCACTTTCATGCGTGGTTTTATCAATGAGCTGAGTAAAGCCTAAAGCACGTAATAATTGTTCATCGTGTAATTTACTCACCACTACGATGCGTTTAGCGAATAGGTCTCGTAATTTTACCAACATCTGCGTTTTCTGCTGCTGATCCAAACTCAACATGGTTTCAGTATCAAGAATCACAAATCCAAGGTCAAAACGCTGGGTAAAAGGCAGATTTAAAAACTCAGTTACGTTAAAATGTTGCCATTGAATTGGATGAAATTGATTGTATTGCTCAAGATCCTGACCAATACAGATTGCGGTTGAAATTGGCTGCTCTTTTGACAAATCGTCTAGCATAGAAGTGATGACATTTTGTTCAGCCATTGACCGCATCCTTAATAATGAAGTGAGTATTCGTATGGAACTACAAGGCATTTGCCATAAAATGCATGCAGGTCTTAAAGACCTTAGTGTAACTGATCAACATACACACAAGGCAAATGTTGAGTATAAATTTATTCTAGATCGCTCAGAAGTTGATCTACCATTTAGCCTTGGCCAAGAAATAGAAATCGAAGCCACGGGAAATATCTACTGCATTTCTTGCGGCGCAAAAACACCTAAATCGTATTCACAAGGTCATTGCTTCAAATGCATGAAAACTAAGGCTTCTTGTGATATGTGCATTATGAAGCCTGAAACCTGTCATTACCATCTCGGGACTTGCCGTGAAGATGATTTTGCCCATGAAGTTTGCTTTCAACCGCATATTGTCTATTTAGCCAATTCAAGTGCCTTAAAAGTCGGGATTACTCGCTTGGGTCAAATGCCTACACGTTGGCTGGACCAAGGTGCGACGCAAGCTTTGCCTATTATGAAAGTTGGTTCACGTCGTTTATCTGGTCAGCTTGAAGTTATGTTTGGTACGCAAGTGGCCGATAAAACTGATTGGCGTAAATTGCTCAAAGGTGAAGCAGAACTCATCAACCTGATCGAAATTCGCGACCAATTGGTTGAAGAATTTGCACCTAAAATTCAGACCATTCGCGAAGAATTTAGCCAAAATTTAGAGTTTAATGAAACCGTTGAACTGCTAGAAGATGAGTTGCCACGCCAATTTATCTACCCGGTAGAAGAATATCCTGAAAAAATCAAATCACATAATTTGGACAAAACACCGATTATTCGAGGAAAATTACAAGGGATTAAAGGTCAGTATCTGATTTTGGATACCGGTGTGATCAATATTCGTAAATACACGGGCTATGAAATTAAAGTACGTACTTAAATCGACTCAAAGTATCTAATTAAGTTTAAAAAGCGAGATATTTCTCGCTTTTTTTCACCCAATTTGCTGATCTGATTCATTGAACAGTTGAAAGAAATTTTAAATATGGCAACGCCATTAACTGCTCCGCTTCTAAGATAGGCATATGACCAACATGGTCTAAAATCAGAGGCTTTTCGGCTTTTTTAAATAAGCGTCTCAGTTCTTCTGCTACTTCAACATTGATAATCTGATCTTGCTTCCCCCAGATAATAAACACAGGTGCATCAATGCCTCGTGCAGCCAAAGCAAAGGACTCTGGCGTATACAAGGTGGCCATTTTTTGCAGTTGCTCCACCATTTTATTGGTTTGTTTAGACTGAACGATCATCAACTTTTCTTGCCCAATTTTTAATTCTTGTGGAATAAAAGGCGGAGATTGCATCACGATCTTCATCACGCGATCAAAATCACCAGTTTTTCTGACCACTAGCTCTGCAAGCTTTGCCGTATCTTTTAGATACGCTGTATTGCTCGACTTAAAGACACCTGCTGAATCCACCAACAATAAAGATTTCACTTCTAAGGGATACTGAGCGCTATAGAGCATGGCAATTGCACCACCCATCGAATGCCCTGCGATATGTAAATTTGGATCTAACTTTGCAGCATCTATAAATCGTCGTAATTTTTCAGTTAAATTAGGAATTGATAGATCAAATTGATCTGCGACAATAGTTTCTCCATGTGCTGGCAGATCTGGAATAATGACATGATAATTGGGCGTTAAATAACGGGCAACTCGGTTCCAATTATCACGCGTGCCTGACAAACCATGCAGCAACAGTAGCGTCGGTTTTCGTGGATCTCCTCCTTCACTGTATGTCCATTCGATTTCATTATTTTTGACTTTTTTACTACTCAAGCCCGCCCAAGCTCTTTCCTGCTCTAAAACTTTTTGAAAGTTTAGTTCTGCAGCTTGAATACTACTGGCAACGCAAATCGTTAGTAGCATCTGTATCATGTGTTTAAAATAATGATCCATCCATCGCAATAACGGGTTCTTTAAACGTTTACATTGAGGCATATACAGAGATATCATCCACTTAATCCTTTGTCGTGATGAGTTATTTCTTCTTCATATTATTTTTTTGAGAACACCAATCTACGATGCTAGAGTCGATATTTCATTTGCTAAATCTTTTAAATAAAAATTATATCTGTCAATTTAAGCCAAAAAAACCAGCTCGAAAGCTGGTTCATATTTCTAAGCAAGCCAATCAGACGGTGTCAGTGGAGCTTCAATGAGTAAGCTTGAATATTCAAACGCAGGCAGCATAGAGGGCGGATTTGAAACGTCTCTGCTCAATGCGATCAAATCCTGTTCATCTGTATGCAATACAATTGGGACTTCATTCGCATCCTGTAAAAGCGTATCTAGATTGATCACAGCCTGAATAGGCTCATTTGGACTATCAATTTGGTTTTCACTTTGTTCATCACTCAGTTCATCACTGACCAATAAAATCTCTGTAAGCTCAGCAGATGATTCAGGTTGTGCAAGTATCAGTTTAGCTATTGAGATTTCAGGCGATTGAACACCTCGGCTATCTTCAGCTACGATTGTTGCAAAGCCGCCATTTTGAATCGGGTTATCCATCGACCAGAAACCACTTTCATTGGCATAGGTCACGTAATCTTGACCATTGGCTGTCACAATGATTTTAGCCTGTTGAAATGCATTGCCTTCGAGTTTTTCACTATTTAGCGTCACTTCTGGTGCTGGTAGTACATAGCTTGGATTTTCAGGCGGGGTCTGAATAAATGGAAATGCCAAGCCAATCGCAGGAGATTGCTGACCAAATTGATCTTCCACAACAATCATCAACGTGCCACCATTTGCCACTGGGTTTTCTATTGACCAAGCGCCATTTTCATCGACCTGAATACGATACACAGCTTGATCCGACTCAATCACAACAGTTGTATTTGGTGCGGCAGTACCCGATATCACCGCGCCAGACTCTAAAATCGTAACAGCTTGCGGTAAAATGATTTGCGCTGTATGCAACGCCTCAGAACGATTACCGTCCTGATCAATTGCCACAACACTTATTGCACCTGTGGTCGTTAAAGGATTGAGCATCGACCAATCGCCATTTTCATCAGCAACTGTTATAAACTCTTGCTCACCATAGGTCACAACCACCGTATTTCCTGCATCAGCTTTACCAACCAAATATTCACCTTTTTCCAGAATTTCTGGCATCTTCGGCAGTACAATTGGCTCTGCAATTGGAGCAATCATTATTGCCTCTGAGTGTAAGCCATGATGATTTACTGCATAAATTGTAGCAACTCCGCCCTCTTTAAGTGGATTTTCAATCTGCCAATGTCCTTGTTTATCCACTTTGACACGTGTAACAGTTTCACCGACCGAAATGATCACCCATGTTTTTGGCTCTGCCGTGCCAGTTAAAAGGTCATTTAGTCCTGTCACTTCTGGTGTTGAGGGAATATGCTGATGCTGTGATTTCCCCTGAATCAGCAACTGCTTTATTTCAACTTGCCCCAAAATATTTTTTAAAATACCGTTTAAATGATTCATCTTTTGCATAACACCCTCAAATCACATCATTATATTTTTTAGGAAACTGCCTTCCCAAACTCAATTTAAGAGAATTATTCAAATAGTCAATTTTATTTAATCTTTGTTTTTAAAAGTTTTTCTTAAAGTGTGATGCATTAAACTTAAACATAAAAAAACCAGCTCAAAAGCTGGTTTTTTTTAAAGCTGCCTAAATTATTTAATTTTGGCATGATCTTTTAGATAACGTGTGTAGTCATCAAATTCTTGTTGACCACGAAGCTGTTGATAAAGTTTTGTTAACTCATCTAACTGCTCACCCGTTAATGCCGCATCAGATTGTTTGTTCACTGCAGTCACAGCAACCACAACCAATTCATTTGGTAGATTAGTCGTAGTAACAGACCAATGACCTGCTTTCGGCGCTTTTACACTAAATGCAGCACGTTGAATTTCGCGTTTCAACAAGCCATCCGCACGAGTGAAGGTACCCGCATTTTCAAAGTTTAAACTGCCTTTCGCAACTGAAGCAGCAGGTTTTGCAGCAAACTCTTTTAATGTCGCTTGAATTTGGGCTTTTGCAGCATCAGACGCTTTCTTTTCAATCAGCTGAGTTTTCACATGCGCTTTCGCTTCAGCTAAAGTTTGAACACCCGCAGCATGATAGTTACGCACTTTCACCCAAACCACATCACCGTTTTTCAACTGAATGCTCGATGAAACATTACGTTCACCATTTTTAACATCATCGTTAAACAATTTAACTTTGACGTTTGCATCACTTAAAACTGGATGTTGCGATGCTAATGTTAAGCCATTCAATGATTGTACTTTTACGCCTTTCACTTCTTGACCCACGACATCAAGGGCATCACTGCTCACGACCATGTCATTGAGGCTGTTTACAGTGTCAGAAAAAACATTGGCTTTTTTCGAAGCAGCGACTTCTGCTTGTAGACGTGCCTTTTCCTGTTCAAATGAAGCCACTTTTACAGCTGGCGCCACTTTTTCGATCAAGTGATAACCACTGTCTGTTTTCACTGGAGCAGTCACTTGACCAGCTAGAGCACCTTCAACTGCAGCATCAAACGCATCACCAAACACACCTTTTTCATAAGCAACCAGTTCACCACCTTTTGCTTTAGATTCCGGATCTTCAGAGAATTGCGCTGCAGCTTGGTCAAAGCTTAAACCCGCTTTAATTTTAGCTTGAACACTTTCAGCCAGTTTTTTAGCTTCGGCATCTGAACGATTGTCCGCAGTGATCATGATGTGCTTAACGAGTGGTTTAACTGACTTCTGTGCATTCTCAACAAAGCTGTTATACGCTTCTTTCAATTCAGCATCAGTTGCAGCTTCTACTGGTGCAGTAATATTGGCAGGTGTTAATACGACAAAATCTGCATCAACACTGGTTGCTTGCTTAAATTTGTTTTTATGCTGCTCATAATAAGCCGCAATTTCAGCATCAGATACTTTTACATTTTTCTTGTAATTTTCAAGATTAATGCTCGCCAACTGAATACTACGTTGTTCCGTTTGTAAGTTCGCAATTTGCAAGATATCAAGCTTACTCACCAATGCATATTCCATAAATGTTGTAGACAACATTTTTAAAGCATGGTCTTTACGTAAATTATCAATGAATGTGCGGTTCGTCATACCAATCGATTCGAGGTATCGCGCAAACGCTTCATCAGAAAATTGACCATTGACTTGAAAGCTTGGCTGTTGATGAATCATTTGCACAATTTGTGCATCACTCAAGCTAATGCCTAATTTATCAGCTTGTTGCAATAGCAATTGGCGTGAAACCAAAGTATCCATCGCTTTATTGCTAATGAAATTTTGATTCAATAATGTTTCATCACCCTGAGCATATGCCAGATATTGTTCTTTTAATGAGTTCGTCAGTGCTTCGAGTTCTTTTTGAGAAATTTCAGTACCGTTTACAGTCTTTGCTGCATCTTTAGATCCACCACTAAAATATCCTTCAATACCTACAAGTGCTAAAGGGGTCAAAAACAAAACGAGCAAGACCTTGCCCAGCCAACCCTTAATGACTTTACGAAACGATTCCATAAGTATTCCAATATTTTATTTGCGGTGAATTTTAACCGAAAACCCGAGATGAATGAATGCGATATATCAATTAATCACATTTACCAATAAAAAACGCGCCAAATAATGGCGCGTCTCATGTGCTTAATAAGATTAAGCTACAGAATCTTTCAAGCCTTTACCAGCTTTGAAGCTAGGAACTTTGCTTGCTTTGATTTCTAAAGTCGCACCAGTTTGTGGGTTACGACCAGTACGTGCAGCGCGCTCTTTAACGCTGAAAGTACCGAAACCAACTAAAGTAACTGTATCACCAGCTTTTAAAGCATTGGTAACTGCAGCAATTGTAGCATCTAAAGCTTTACCGGCATCGGCCTTAGATAATCCCCCATTTTCGGCAATTGCATCAATTAATTCTGATTTATTCATGAAAATTACGTCCTCTTAATATCGTTTATTTAAGGTTCAAGAATTTGTATAAAACGCCATAACGCCTTTATAGCAATGCTTTAGGGTTAAACGCAATACTCCTCAACCTCTTTTTATAGAATTTTTTGACGAAAAAAACCTTGAAAATTCGATAATAGTAAAAAAGTTAGTGTTTTTTTAGTATTTCGGCCCTCAGTTGGGCATTTTCTTCGGCCAATAGGTCAACTTTAGTATGTAATTGAAGTATAAGCCTTTCTACGTGCTGTAAATCCTTTACAGTCACCAATCCTAAACGGTTTAAGGAATGATTAACACCATTATCTAAAATTTTTTCTACTTTATCTTTCGTATCAGTTACAGATTCTTTGGCTTTTTCTGAAACTTTTTCGACAGTTTGATCTGCAATATCAATCGTTTTGGACTCAAGCTCCTCTCCAACTTTGACTAAAGAGTCAAAAAGCTTATTTCCTTCACCCTCAGCACGTGAAAAAGCACCTAATCCAGCCAACCAAATCTGTTTGGTATATTTGCGAAAATCCATTTTAGAGCGACGGTCAGAATGACTACGTACGCGAGTTTTAGCCGGCTTTTCTGATGTTTCTTGCACATCGTCAATTATGCTTTCTGTATTTTCCATAATCCGCACTTCTCCTGATTATTTTATGTGCACAGCAACATGTGATTCTTCATTTTAACAACATAATAGCAAACATATGACTTGATAGATTGATTAAACTGTTCTACAAAGCTGGTGAATTACCAACTTTTTGGTATATTCTAAGTTCCTCTAGAGCAGGATGCTCAGTTTCCAGTGCTTTCAGATTTTAACAAGGACATTTTTTTTATGAGTGATACGCAACAAACACAAGCTCAACCACATTTGTTGCTTACTATGACCCTGATTGTTTTAGAAACGATTTTTACTTTCATTTTAAAACATGACCGTGTTGTAGCATTACAAGCTAAAAAATTTGTTGATCAAAAAGTCGCACTGAAAATAAATAGCTACATCCCTTATTTTGACTTTTATGTTCAGTTTACTGAGCACGGTATTCTGTTCGACACGAAATCTCCAGATAAAGCCATCGACCTTGATGTCCGCACGACATTAATGGATTTGGTGAAAATTTTTGTATTTGGTAATCGTAAAAGCATCAAAACCATGCGGATCGATGGTGATGTGGTTCTGAAAGATGAATTTCGCGATCTGGTTTCATCATTTAGTGTGCCGAAAATTTTATCTGACTGGAAACACTGGCTGTCTGAACCTGTCGAAGAAAACGATATCGTTGCGTCTAAAAAACGTATTGCCCCACTTTTAGAAAAAATCGAACAGCAACGCTCAAAAATCAACACGCTGCAAGTTGAAGTTAAACAATACAAAAACCGTATTAAGCGTATCGAACGTCGTCAAAAACGGATTAATATCGCTTTTAGTCTAATATCTGTTCTTTTAATAACGTTATTAGTGTATAATGTGTGGTTCAAATAAATATATAATTTTTCAGACAAAATAAAACAAATAAACAATCTCAAAAAAACTTGACTATTTTAGTCAGGATTCATAAAATCTGCACATCTAGACTTAACATGTGTATCGAATCATGCGCTTAACAACTCGCGGTCGCTACGCAGTGACTGCTCTACTTGATCTAGCTTTGCAGCCAACTGAACAAACGATCACTCTTGCAGAAATTGCAGCTCGTCAAACCATTTCAGTGGCCTATCTTGAGCAGTTATTTGCAAAATTAAAGCGTCACGGCTTAGTTTCCAGCATCCGTGGAGCAAACGGTGGTTATCACCTTGCTCGTAGTGCTGAAGACATCACTGTTTTGGAAATTATTGAAGCTGTAAATGAAACAGTTGATGCAACCCGTTGTGACCACAAAGGCAACTGCCAAAATGGTGCAATGTGCTTGACTCACGATTTATGGCAGGAACTCTCCCACCACATTGCCGATTATCTTGCAAAAATCACCCTTGCTGACCTTGTAGCACGCGATAACGTTCAAACCGTATCTATTCGTCAAAATTCAGCAAACTTTGATTCAGCCCTTTTATCGGTTACAGGTATTTGACATGAAGCGTCCTATTTATCTTGACTATGCAGCAACTACACCTGTAGACCCTCAAGTCGCAGAACGTATGATGGAATGTCTAACGTTTGACGGTACTTTTGGTAATGCAGCTTCTCGTTCTCATGCTTACGGCTGGCAGGCAGAAGAAAAAGTAGAATATGCACGTGAACAAGTTGCTAATCTAGTAAAAGCTGATCCACGCGAAATCGTTTGGACTTCTGGTGCAACTGAATCTGACAACCTTGCGCTTAAAGGTATTGCTCAGTTCTATGCATCTAAAGGCAAGCACATTATTACAAGTAAAATTGAACATAAAGCAATTCTTGATACTTGCCGCGAGCTTGAAGAAGAAGGCTTCGAAATTACTTATCTTGAGCCAGAAGCAAAAACAGGTTTAATTACACCTGAAATGGTTCAAGCTGCCCTTCGTCCAGATACGATTCTTGTATCTTTGATGATGGTGAACAATGAAATCGGTACAACTACAGATGTAGCTGCAATCGGTGAATTGACTCGTGCAAACAAAACTTATTTCCACGTAGATGCTGCGCAAGCTGCAGGTAAAGTAGAAATTGATCTTTCAACAATGAAAGTTGATTTGATGAGCTTCTCTGGCCACAAAATCTATGGTCCTAAAGGTATTGGTGCTCTTTATGTACGTCGTCAACCACGTGTACGTATTAAAGCGCAAATGCACGGTGGCGGTCATGAACGTGGTATGCGTTCAGGTACGCTAGCGACTCACCAAATCGTGGGTATGGGCGAAGCGTTCGAACTTGCAGGCAAAAACCTACATGCCGAACAAACTCGTATTCGTGTACTTCGTGACAAACTTTGGAATGGCTTGCAAGGTCTTGAACAAGTATTCCTGAACGGTCACCCAGAATACAACGTTGCAAACTATCTAAACGTCAGCTTTAACTTTGTTGAAGGTGAATCGTTAATGATGGCACTTAAAGATTGCGCAGTATCTTCTGGTTCTGCATGTACATCAGCAACTTTAGAACCATCTTATGTACTTCGTGCATTGGGTCTTTCAGACGAACTGGCTCACAGCTCGATTCGTTTCAGCTTTGGTAAATACACCACTGAAGCCGATATTGACCATGTACTTGAAATTACCAAAGCAGCAGTTGAAAAACTACGTGATCTTTCACCGCTTTGGGATATGTACAAAGAAGGTATCGACCTTAATTCTGTAGAATGGGCTGAACACTAATTCATCCCGGTGAGATAGCTTTTATTTTAAGACTATCTCATTGATTAACGTAATTTCACCCCCATATTAATCTTAAGGCTGACCCCGAGGTTTGGAGAAGCGTCATGGCTTATAGCGAAAAAGTAATTGATCATTACGAAAACCCTCGTAATGTTGGTGTTTTAGACAAAAATGCAGAAAACGTTGGTACAGGTATGGTCGGTGCACCAGCTTGTGGCGATGTTATGCGTCTACAGATCCAAGTTGATGACAACGGCGTAATTGAAGAAGCTCGCTTCAAAACTTACGGTTGTGGTTCAGCAATTGCATCTAGCTCATTAGTAACAGAGTGGCTAAAAGGCAAAACTCTTGATGAAGCTCAAGCAATTAAGAACATTGATATTGCAACTGAACTTGCACTTCCACCAGTAAAAGTACACTGCTCTGTACTTGCTGAAGATGCAATCAAAGCTGCTGTAGAAGACTACCGTAGCAAGAAAGTAAAAGCTTAATTGTTTACGTGTTTTAAAAAAGATTAACGGAGTTTTCATGATTCATTTAACTGAAAATGCTGCAACTCATATCAGCAATTACATCAAGAATCGCGGTAAGGGTGAAGGCATTCGCGTTGGCGTGAAAACTTCTGGCTGTTCTGGTCTAGCTTATGTACTTGAGTTTGTCGATGATATTGACACGCATGACCAAGTATTCGATCAGTTTGGCGTAAAAGTATTCGTTGACCCAAAAAGCTTAGTTTATCTCGAAGGTATGGAGATGGACTATGTGAAAAATGGATTAAACGAAGGTTTTGAATTTAATAACCCAAATAAAAAAGGCGAATGTGGCTGCGGCGAATCGTTTACGGTTTAAGCCTTTTCCACACTCCTTTTTCGCATTAAAACAGTGTAAAATTCACTGTTTTAATTGCATTTAAAGCAACACTTTTTGCACCTCTATTGCGGACACCATCTCCCATGAATCATTTTGAGTTGTTTAACTTACCTGTAGCACTCGATATTGATTTAGCAGTTTTAAAATCTGAATTTTTAAAGTTGCAGCAACAATATCATCCAGATAAAGCCGAAGACAAAGATCTAGCCCTGATTAAATCCAGTGAGATTAATCAAGCATTTAAAGCTTTATCCAATGTTGATAGCCGCGCTGCATATCTATTAAGTCTCAAAAAACAAGATTATCACCTTGATCAATCAATTAGTGATTTTGAGTTCCTACAAGATGCCTTAGAAATTCGTGAACAGTTAGATGAGGCAGGCTCTGCTGATGACCTCACTTCACTTAAAACTGAAGTTCAGCAATGGATTGACGGTTTGGTTCGTGAATTCAAGATTGATTATGACGACGAAGACTGGGCTGAAGCACGTGATACCGTACGTAAATTACGCTTCTTCCAAAAAGTAATGGCTGACATCGATAAAGCTGAAGATCGCTTCTTAGACGACGATAGCTTTGATTTAGACGATGATTTTTAATTTATTTTTTATATTTGACGTTCAAAGGATGTAACACACATGGCTCTCTTGCAAATTGCAGAACCTGGTCAATCAAGTGCACCGCATGAACACCGCATTGCAATTGGTATCGATCTTGGAACTACACACTCTTTAGTAGCCACGGTACTTTCTGGTAAAGCGAAAGTGCTTAACGATGAACATGGTCGTGTGTTACTCCCTTCTATTGCACACTATGGCGAATCCACTACGCAATATGGTGACGACGCAAAGGCATTCTTAACGACTGATCCTAAAAACACCATCGTTTCTGTAAAACGCTTTATGGGTCGCTCTAAAGCAGATATCAAATTCCAACACCCGTACAACTTAGTCGGTGAAGCGAATGAAATGCCTGCTTTTGAAACTGCACAAGGTCGTAAAACACCAGTTGAAATTTCTGCTGAAATTTTAAAACAGCTTAAAGACCTTGCAGAAAGCAGCTTAAATAATCCTGTTAATGGTGCTGTGATTACTGTACCTGCCTATTTTGATGAAGCACAGCGTCAAGCAACGCGTGATGCGGCTCAGCTTGCAGGTTTAAATGTACTACGTCTATTAAATGAACCGACTGCTGCTGCAGTGGCTTATGGCTTAGACCAAGACACCAATCTTGCACATGATCAAAACTATGTGATCTATGATCTGGGTGGTGGTACTTTTGACGTTTCAATTTTACGTTTCTCTCAAGGCGTTTTTGAAGTTCTAGCAACGGGTGGCCACACGGCGCTTGGTGGTGATGACCTAGACCGTCTGATTGTAAAATGGGCAAAAAAACAACTGAATATTGAAACTTTAGATGATGCTGAATATGCCCATTTCATCGTTTCTGCTCGTAAAGCAAAAGAAGCTCTAACCGAGGCTGAATCTGTAGAGCTTAAAGTTCTTGATCAATCATTGACTTTAGACCGCCCTACTTTTGAATCCATCATCAAAGTTGCTTTGGATAAAACCATCAGCGTTTGTAAACGTGTCATGCGTGATGCCAAGCTTGAGCTCAGCGATATTCAAAATGTGGTATTGGTCGGTGGTTCTACCCGCTCGTATGCTGTACAAAAAGCCGTTCAAGATGTCTTCAATCAAGAACCTCTTTGCACCATCAACCCTGATGAAGTTGTTGCCATTGGCGCGTCGATTACAGCGAACCAACTTATTGGTAACTCTAAAGATGGTTCACTGCTTTTAGACGTCACGCCGCTTTCTTTAGGTTTAGAAACCATGGGCGGTTTGGTTGAGCGCCTTATTTCGCGTAACACAGCCATTCCTGTGGCGCGTCGCCAAGAATTCACAACCTATCAAGATGGTCAAACAGCGATGTTGATTCATGTTGTACAAGGTGAGCGTGATTTGGTTGAACATTGCCGTAGTCTAGGTCGTTTTGTACTTCGTGGTATTCCACCGATGACTGCAGGTCAAGCGCGCATTGAAGTGACTTTCCAAGTTGACGCAGATGGTTTATTGACGGTGTCAGCCAAAGAAACCACTTCTGGTGTGCATGCTCAAATTGACATCAAACCTTCTTATGGTTTATCTGATGCCGACACTGAACGCTTACTGATTGATGGTTATAAGTTTGCTGAAGAAGACAAAAACTTACGTCATCTTCAAGAAACCAAAGTGGAAGCAAAACGTGAACTTGAAGCACTTGATCAAGCACTTAAAGTAGATGCTCAACTTCTCAGCCAAGAGCAACATAGTTCCCTCACTGCTGCACGCACAGTTTTAGATGCTGCACTTGAAACGACAGATATCAAAGCTATTGAACATGCTGTAGAACAGCTTAAAATACATAGCGATGCATTTGCTGCAGCTCGTATGAATCAGCACATTGATGCCGCATTGAAAGGCACAAAACTCGATGATTGGTCAAACTCAAATTAATTTATAGGTCAAGATTATGCCACGTATTAAAGTACTGCCTCACGCAACAATCTGCCCAAACGGCGCTGAGTTTGAAGTCGAAGCAAATGCTAACCTTTGCGAAAGCATGTTAAAAAACGGCATCAAAATTGAGCATGCATGTGATATGTCTAAAGCGTGCACCACTTGCCATGTGGTTGTACGTAAAGGTTTTGATGGTCTAGATGAAATGGATGATGTCGAAGCAGATCTTCTCGATCGTGCTTGGGGGTTAGAACCAGACTCTCGTCTGTCATGCCAAGTAAAAATTGAAGATGAAGATTTGGAAATTGAAATTCCCAAATACACCATCAACCATGCTTCAGAAAATCATTAATTTATAGATAATTTTCTATAATCAAAAAGCCAGTTCATCGTAACTGGCTTTTTATGCATAAAACTATTCAACAATTCAAAAAAAAGAAGACGTTTTGATAAAAGAATGAATTGAGTTATTTTTACAATTTAAGGCAATACGATTAGATCTAATTTTTATAATGTATATGTGAAATTAAGAGTGAGATTCAGTTTTTTTGACTTCTTCGATCACTTCGTCTTCTAAATTCAGTTTAACAATACCAGCAGAGTTGGTCATTTTTTGCTGAGTTTGTAAGCGTTGAATCATACGTTCTAAAACATGTATTAGTTCAGGATATTCAAAGTTTTGTACTTCATCTAAGTTCAATAATAGATTAAAACCTTTATATTCGTAGTCAAACCAACGTTGATAATCTGTTTTCTGCGAGGTGTATTTTTCCATCACTTGCCAAGTACGTACTGGGCCTTTGATACCTTTTAAGAAGATTGGTGCTTTTGGAGCACATAAATAGTCATTTTTCACTAAATGATGCGTATCGTCTGAAATCAAAATTTCGTCGACTTCAGCAGCACTTTGCAATCGTGCAGCCAAATTCGCATCACGACCCACGATGGTATATGCCATACGGTGAGCTGCACCATAGTTCCCAACGTGGCAATACCCTGTAGAAATACCCATACGAATGTGTAGCGGCGGATAACCCATTTTAATCCAGCGTTCACGCAGCAACTTCATTTGCTGACGCATGACCATTGCCATCTCTAAACAGGTTTTTGCATCTTGCTCTACGCCTTGGCTATGTGGATCACCAAAGAAGATTAGAATTGCATCCCCCATAAATTTATCGACAGTCGCTTCATACTGTTTGGCAATCTCTGTCATATGGCTCAAATAGTCATTGAGTAGAAATGCTAAATCGTCTGGGATTAATGTTTCAGAAAGTTCTGTGAACCCTTGGATATCTGAAAAGAAAATCGTGAGTTTTTTACGTTTATATTCGATTTTAGCCTCAGACTCACCTTTCATAATCGATTGCCAAAGCTGCATTGGCGCATAACGACTCAGCTGATTGGCGAATTCCATATAACGATTCATCTGATCATAATAATGGTTCTTTTTATTGCTTAAAGACTGAACTTGGGTATGTTGATAAAAAGTCCCCACACTGAAATAGGTAATGAGGCATAAAAAGCCAAGAACGGTTAATTCACTGCTGGTTGACTCAAAATACTCTTGAAAACCAAAGACATAAATATTACACAAATAAAATACAGTGACGCCTACAATTCCTGCCAAGGACATCATTAAGAAATTAATTTTGTTATAAATGGTTGTATACAGCAGTGCAAAGACCGCAAGAAAGGTTAAAACGAGGCTTAAATGTACTGCAGACATCAGCACAGCAATAACGATGATATCGATCAGAAAAAGTACATTACGCTTAACTTGATTGCTATATCGATAAATTAGCCAATGGGAAAACTTGGGAACAACTAAAATCAGAAAAAATAAAAATGCAGGAATGTAGATTTGATATTGCGTATCTGGCTGAGTGTAATGATAGACAACAATCACCAAAGACAGCATGATATATCCCATCAAACGATGAAAATATTCAAACTATTTAGGCTCTTTGCTGATTAAATTGTCTAACGGCACTCGATCGCCCCCATACGGACACTCATTCTTCTACTATCCTGATATTGTCCGTAAATCGGGATTAGTCCATACGCCAATCAAAAGGCATATCGCCTTGACCACGTAGTGCAAGCATTAGTGTTTGGCGCATGTGTGCCAAGACATCATTGTTATAAGGAACTGCTGGCGTACCCCAAACTGGTTTCGGCCAAGCCACATCATTTTGATAACGAACAACATGATGAAAATGTAATTGTGGAACCATATTACCCAATGCAGCTACATTCATTTTGTCTGCACGGAATACACGTGACAATTGGCTTGATAACCAGCTTGATTCACGTAAAAACTGCTCTTGGTCTGCCTGACTTAATTCATAAAGCTCTGTAATTCCCGGAACACGTGGAATCAAAATAAGCCACGGGAATTGCATATCATTCATCAAACGACATGTTGACAGAGGAAAGTCGCCTACATAAAACGTATCTTGAGCAAGTTGTGGATGTAAACTAAACATATCTTTATAAATGATGCAAAATTAGAATGATGGCTAATACTATCACATCCTTATGGGTGTGAATATTCTGTACAGAACGTTTCATTACAAATAAACTGCATTTGAATAAAACGTTGCGTGCTTATGACTCTAATAAATTTTTCAAAAAAATCAAGCGTTTCTTCTATATAAAAAACACTCATGAAAATCTACTCATTATAAACAAGCAATTTATACGCCAAATCTATTGATTTGGCGCCAATTCCTTCAGCAAACTGTCTAATAAGTCATTTATAAATTGAATGCGTTTGTCATATTCTTCGAGCATGACCATCACTTTTAGACGCTGTCCACCTTCCATTCGGAAGAAAGTCGGATGCTTTTGCATCATTTGAATGATCGATATGGCTTGAACTGGTGTATCTGGTGAGAACTCAATACTGCCGCCATGTGAACTGATATCAATTTTTGTGATACCCAATTGTTCCGCTTTTAAACGCAACTGATGGACAGAGAATAATTGCTTGACTGCTTGCGGCGGCAAGCCAAAACGATCGATCAACTCCATACGAATGTTATCGAGTTTCTCTTGAGTATCCGTATTACTAATGCGTTTATAGAACAATAACCGTTGATGTACATCACCTAAATAATCATCTGGAATTAAGGCTGGCATGTGCATGCTAATTTCAGCCGTTAATGACAATGGAGAGTCAAAGTTAGGCGTTTTACCTTTTTGAATGGCTTTGGTGGCTTTTTCAAGCATTTCCATATACAGGCTATAACCGATGGTTTGCATTGAGCCACTTTGCTGTTCACCCAGCAACTCACCTGCGCCACGAATTTCTAAGTCTTCTGTAGCCAACATGAAGCCCGCACCCAAAGTCGATGCACGAGAAATGGCATCTAGGCGTTTTTCAGCATCACCTTTTAAACCTTTAAGCGAAGGCACAAGTAAATATGCATAGGCTTGATGGTGCGATCGACCGACACGACCACGTAGTTGGTGCAACTGTGCTAGTCCCAGTTTATCTGCACGCTCAATCAAAATGGTATTGGCGTTTGGCACGTCAATCCCAGTTTCAATAATGGTTGAACACACCAGTACGTTATATTCTTTGTGATAGAACTGTTGCATGATTTGCTCTAGTTCACGCTCACGCATTTGACCATGTGCTACCGCAACTCGGGCTTCAGGAACCAATTCACGTAGAGTTTCTGCCGTACGTTCAATGGTCTCCACTTCATTATGCAAGAAATACACTTGCCCACCACGTAACAGTTCACGCAAGATGGCTTCTTTAATCGAATCCCCAGTGTGTTCTTGCACAAAGGTTTTCACAGCAAGACGACGTGCAGGCGGCGTTGCAATAATAGATAGATCACGCATACCACTAAAAGCCATATTCAGCGTACGTGGAATAGGCGTTGCAGTTAGCGTCAGCATATCGACATCGGCACGTAAGGCTTTAATTCGCTCTTTATCACGTACACCAAAACGGTGCTCTTCATCCACGATCATGAGACCGAGATTTTTAAATTGCACACTTTCCTGCAAAATTTTATGTGTGCCAATCACAATATCCACTTTACCTTCTGCGAGGTCTTCAATGGTTTTAGTATGTGATTTTGATGATCCAAAACGTGAAAGAACTTCGATACGTACAGGCCAATCCGCGAAGCGGTCTTTGAATGACTCATAATGTTGCTGCGCCAACAACGTGGTTGGAACAAGTACTGCCACTTGTTTGTTATTTTGTACTGCCACAAATGCAGCACGCATGGCCACTTCTGTTTTACCAAAACCGACATCACCACAAACCAAGCGATCCATCGGCTTCGCTTGTTGCATGTCATACAGTGTCGCTTCAATAGCATTGGCTTGGTCTAAAGTTTCTTCATAGGCGAAGCCACTGGCAAACTGCATATAGAGACTTTGATCCAGTTCAAATCCATAACCCGGCTTCGAGTGACGACGGGCTTGAATATGTAAAAGTTCTGCCGCCACATCATGGATCTGCTCTAAAGCCTTGCGTTTGGCTTTAGACCATGCATCTGTGCCCAATTTATGTAATGGTGCTAGATCTGGGTCACCACCACTGTATCGGCTAATTAAATGCAGGTTTGTTACAGGGACATACACTTTGGCTGCATCGGCATAGTCTAACTGCAAAAATTCATGGTCTTGGTCATCGATACTCAAGGTAATTAAACCTGCATATCGCCCCACACCATAATCAATATGAACCACAGGTGCGCCAATACTTAGCTCGGTTAAACTGCGAACAAGGAACTCTTCTGATACTTCCTGTTGGCGTTTACGACGACGTTGAACCACACGGTGTTCATAAAGCTGATTTTCAGAAATTACACTGAGCTTGTCAGTTAGTAATAAACCACGATCTAAGGGCGCATTGGTGATCGCAATCGCATGCATAGAATGCATAAAATCATCAAAACTTTCGACCGTCGGGATATCACCCAAACTCGGACGCAACGCATCTTTTAAGGTTTCACGTCGACCTGCGCTTTCAGCCACCAAAAGCACCGGATAATTTGCCGCATCGATATATTGCTTAACCGCAGAAAATGGCTTTTCACGTTTTGGATCGACCGGTAAACGGGGTGGAATCTCAGCAGTAAGATTGATCACGCCATTACGTTCATCAAAAGCCTCAGGTGAAGCCACGATACGACGGCAGAGATTTAATTGTTCTAACACTTGATTTGGTTGTAGGAAAATCTGCTCTGGCGGCAAAATCGGTTGGTCGACATTATGACGGCGGTCTTCATAACGACGCACAATATCCGACCAAAACTGAATCAATGTGTCATCAATAGCTTTATCTGTAATGACAATGCCATTCTCTGGTAAGTACGAAAATAGCGTACTTTGCTCTCTCATGGCTTGTTCAGAGAAGAACAACGGAAAATAAAACTCAATACCCGGTGAAGCTATGCCATCTTGTACATCCTGATAAATTGGATTTTTCTTTGGATTTGCCGTCGGAAAATTTTCCGCATATCGATCACGAAATAGTGAACGTGCTTCTTTTAATGGAAATTCTTTTGCAGGTAAAACCGTAAAATGATCTAAGTTTTGGGTGGTTCGCTGAGTTTCAGGATCAAAGAATTTGAGGGTATCGATTTCATCATCAAATAAGTCAATACGAATCGGTGAACTTTGCCCCGAAGCGTAAATATCCATTATGCTGCCGCGCACTGCAAATTCACCATGATCATAAACGGTATCCACCAAGTGATAGCCCGCTTGTACTAATCTTAATTTTTGTTGTTCTATATCAAATTTTTGACCTACTTTAATATCAAAGTGTTCACCTAATACCCAAGATGCAGGCGCAACTCGCTGCGCTAAAGTTGTTGCTGAAACCAACAACACACCTTGCTGTGGCATATTGGACAAAATCGCCAAGCGCTCAGAAACGATGTCTTGATGTGGCGACAGCCGGTCATAAGGTAAAATTTCCCAATCTGGGAAAATAGTCGGCTTAATTCCGTAAAATTCCAGCTCACTTTCTAACTGCCCGAGATGCTGATTATTACGAGCAACAATCAGAAACAACTGTTTCGATTGTTTGCTAATTTCTTTAAATAATAATGCAGCAGATGAGCCTTGTAAGTTTCCGACCCACCGCTTTTCGCCAGCTTTGAGCTGTTTAAGATTGAGTTGTGAAATTTCTTGCTGGAACATGATGTAAATAGCTTTTAATGTTTTAATCACTTAGTGATCATATTAACACGATGCTTTTTACATTCCGAGATTTAAGCAACTATATACAGTGTTTTAACCAATATGGATTTGCGATTGTATTTTCTATTGATGAGTACCATTAACGCACCCATCAAACTCAAACACTGCAGTCCATTTACTTACTTACGATCACGGATGAATTGACGATAATAATCATTCAATAGTTTGACATAGAGTTTAAACTGCAACAGATTTTCTTCAGTATTGCCTAATCGTGCAACAAAGCGTTGACTTGCAATTTCCAAGTCTATTTTTTCATTGATAATCATTGCAGTTGCATAGAGCTGTTTTAAATCATCGAAATTTGTCATTTTTCTATTCGACAGATATTCCATACGTTCAGACAATGTATTTAAAACTACGCCTTCAATGATATAGCCCTGTGTTTCATCATAATGAATGTGGTGTTGTTCTAAGTAAAGTTGCTCAGGCGACTCTTTAGCGCCTTTGAATAAATCGACTAACTTATTAAACATCTGACTATCTACAACATGATAAAAAACCTATTGTACTTCGATTACATCCTTTTTTGGGCAAGTTAAAGTATTTCTGACTTTATCTATGCGCTAAATTTTTCATCCAAACCTTCATGACTATATATAGAACTATAATTACGATCTTAAGCAAATATAGCGTTTTATTTTCAACCCAATACTTTCTTTTAGAAATCTAAAACATCACTGCCATCAGATTAGTTTTCTAGATTTACCACTGATTTCTTCAAATAAAAAACGAAGGATTAACCTTCGTCATTTACTCATCATGGGGCTATTACTCATCATGGGGCTATTTAAAAGTCTTAAATAAGCATTTAACTCACTTGAGCGAGTGGCATACTAAATGGTGTCACTTCAGAAACTAAATTTTCAATCGAGAAAATTTCATCCAATTGACTTACAGTTAACAGCTCTTGCTCTAAAACCACTTGGCGAATGGTTTTATTTTCGGCAATACATTGCTTACCGATTTCATCACATTTTGCATGACCTAAATATGGATCGAGTAAGGTCACGATTCCTACACTACGCATCACAGCATCAAAACATGCTTGCTCATTTGCCTGAATTCCTTGGATACATTTGCTATCTAATGTTTTTACGGCATTCACCAAAAGCTCAATTGATTCATTCATGGACAATGCAATCACCGGCTCCATGACATTTAATTGTAATTGCCCCGCTTCTGCGGCCAAAGTAATGGTTAAATCATTCCCCATTACTCGAAATGCAATTTGGTTGACCACTTCAGGGATCACAGGATTGACCTTTGCAGGCATGATCGACGAACCTGCTTGTAACTCAGGTAAACGAATTTCCGCTAAACCTGTTCGTGGCCCTGAACTTAAAAGACGTAAGTCATTACAAATTTTAGAAAGTTTGACAGCTAAACGTTTTAAGCAACTCGATAATAAAATAAATACGCCACAATCGCTGGTTGCTTCGACATAGTCTTCTGCACCTTGCAATTTTAAACCAGTCAAATGAGCCAAATTCTCAACTGCCTTAGCTGCATAACCCGCAGGAGAATTCACGCCAGTACCAATTGCCGTAGCACCTAAATTAATTTCCAATAAAAGCTGTCGATTTTGCTCAATCAACTTCAAATCTTCTTTTAATAATGTTGCAAATGCACGGAACTCTTGCCCCAAAGTCATCGGAACAGCATCTTGTAACTGTGTACGCCCCATTTTGATGACATGTTTAAACTCATCGGCTTTGAGATGTAAGCTTCCGATTAGTTGATTTAACACCACAAATAAAGCATCAAAAGCGCTAAATGTTGCTAGACGCAGCGCTGTTGGATAGACATCATTGGTGGATTGTGACTTATTAACATGATCGTTTGGATGAATCCGTTGATAACTGCCTTTAGCATCTCCGAGCGACTCAAGGGCAATATTGGCAATGACTTCATTAGCATTCATGTTAATAGAAGTGCCTGCTCCACCTTGATAAATATCAAGGCTCTAGACTAGCAGAATAGATATGTTAGTCTAGAATCATGATAGAAAACAGTAAATTAAGTCACTATAAGATTAAAAAAATTATTCAGTGCTTTTGCATTGATATTCCTGCTTCTAAAACAGC